>NZ_JAYGHH010000005.1:0-10142 GCF_034931045.1 Nodularia sp. UHCC 0506 | reverse complement strand
GCGAATTGGAATTTTCGTCTATAATTTGGGTAATTTTTTGTAAGGCGATCGCCACTCCAATTTCCGCAATTGGTGATAGACTATATCCTAATTCAAAGTTGACTCCTGGCACTTTAATCCACCAAGCCGGCGGACTATAATTATACAGGGCTTGAGTTAGAGCCAAGAGCGATCGCGGATCGGCTGTATGTCCAGAGATGATGTTACAAGATGTCGGGGAAAGGGATTGTATTTGTACTTGAGAACTTTCGGAAATTAAACAAGCATCAATAAATATTGCTAAATTAGTATGGGCTAAAATGTCAGCCAGTTCGGGGGTGAGTTGGTGAACAGCAATGGATTTTACCTGTAATAGATGCAAGGTTTTAGCTACTTTTTGACCAATACCATCATCACTACGTAATTCATTACCATAACCTATAGCGATAGCTTGATAGTTCATTTTATTTAGTTTAATTTATGTCACGCAGAGGCGCAGAGAGAATGAAGGTTTGAGAGGGTAGTTGGAGTTTATTAATTAAAAATTACGAATTACGAATTACGAATTACGAATTACAAATTATTCTCGCCAAACTTCGTTAACTATTCTCCCATTTTTATCAATTAATTGAATATGTAATGGCATTTGTCCGGCTGCATGAGTTGAGCAACTTAAGCAAGGATCAAAGGCTCTGATTCCGGCTTCTACTCGGTTTAATATTCCTTCAGCAATTTCTGCGCCATGAATAAAATTTCGGGCAATTTGCGCCACTGTGCGATTCATTCCTAGATTATTTTGACCTGTGGCAATTATTAAGTTGACTTTCTCCATTAAACCATTTTTATCTACTTGATAATGATGAAATAATGTTCCTCTGGGGGCTTCACTTACTCCCACTCCTGATAATTGATTAATGCCAGCATCAGCCCGCAATCTATTTGATAGTAAATCTGGGTCATCTAATAAAATTTCTATATGCTCAATTGATGCTAAAATTTCAATTAATCTGGCGTAGTGATAGAAAAATGATGAGTTAACTGTGCCTTTACCTCTGTCTCTATATTCCCTTAATTCTACATCAGCTAAAGGTGTACCAATGTGACTACAAATATTCAGCCGGGCTAGGGGACCAACTCGATAAATCCCACTATTTAAATTACAATGATCACTCTGGTCAGGATAACCCAAAGGTCGATAGTAAGGAAATTTTAAATAAGAATAGGATTCAACTGCTTCACCAATGAATTCTTGATAATTAGTGGGGTCGAGTTGATCAGCTATAATATTTCCGGCGCTATCGACAAAACGAATATGTCCGTCATAATTTTCCCACAAACCATCAGGAGTTACTAAACCCATAAATAAACTCGGAAAATTTCCGAAAGTTTGGGCTTCTTGTTGATAATTATTGAGTAATTCTTTAAATCGACTCAGTGCATTTAATACTGTGGTGCGTGCTTCCGGGATGCGGTGCTGAATATGGGTGCGTCCTTCTGGGGATAAGGCTTCGCGCACACCACCAGGAACCGCCCATGATGGATGTATTTTTTGTCCTCCTAATTGTTCAATAATCTCTTGTCCAAATTGACGCAGGCGGATTCCTCCACGGGCTAGTTCTGGTTCGGCTGCAATTAAGCCAAATATATTGCGTTTTGTGGGGTCGCTATCCATTCCTAATAATAAGTCTGGGGCGCTGAGGTGAAAGAAACTCAAGGAATGGGATTGAATGATTTGGGCTAAATTCATTAACCGCCGCAGTTTTTCGGCTGCTTGAGGAATTGTAACAGACAGGATGCGATCGCCTGCTTTGGCTGAGGCTAATAAATGGCTTACGGGACAAATTCCACAAACTCGCGCTGTAATTCCTGGCATTTCCCACAGGGGACGACCTTCGCAAAATTTCTCAAATCCCCGAAATTCTGTAACATGAAATTTGGCATCGCTGACTTGTCCTGTATCATCTAAATAAATACTGATTTTGGCGTGTCCTTCTATGCGGGTAACTGGGTCAATAACAATTTTTTTAGACATAAATTTTATTGTTTAAATTGGCGTTGCTAAATGAGCATAAAATTTAATAATGTACCAGGTGCAGAGGTAAAGATTGAGTTTTTTGTTTTTTGGCTATTTGATCAGATATAATATCTCTCGTATCTACGTTTAAATTAGCCAAATTTAATCAATGCCCGTCCTTCTAGTCGTGGTTTTTGTCCTCTTAATAGCGGCTCTAATGTTGCTTTAATTCGAGTTGCCGAGGGTGGACACCCTGGCAGATAAATATCAACTGGTACTACTCTATGTACTGGAACTACCCGGTCTAGTAATGTGGGAACAATACCAGGTTCGTGGGGAATTTGTCCGTGAACATCGGCGGCTTCGATGTAACAGCGCTGGAGGACTGGTTCGGCACTGCCTAAAGGGTTGCGTAAAGCGGTAACATTGCCAGTGACAGCACAATCACCAAAGGAAACTAAAATGTGCGATCGCTCTCTAACTTGGTGTATCATTTGTAAATGATCTTCGTTGGCTACTGCACCTTCAACTAAGACTACATCTACTCCTTGGGGATATTCTTTAACATCAGCAAAGGGGCTATAAACTAAGTCTACTTGTGCAGCTAAATCTATTAGCCATTCGTCTAAATCGAGAAAGGACATATGACAGCCAGAACATCCGCCTAACCAAACTGTTGCTAGTTTTAAATGAAACATAATAGTTCGTAATTCGTAATTCGTAATTCGTAGTTCGTAGTTCGTAATTCGTAGTTGGGGAGTTAACAGTTATTGTTTAAGGTTCCATTGGTGTTTCTCTCTGGCGGTGACGAGGAAATCTAGTTTGGTGCGATCGCGTTTCATTTCTGCGACGCTGGAACCTTTGTCAAACAAAGCACCTGTGGGACAAGCATCAACGCATTTACCGCAAGAAGTACAAGTTGGCGAAGTTCCCCAAGGTTGATTTAAATCGGTGATGACGTGGGAATTTGTCCCTCTTCCCGCCATATCCCAAGTGTGTGCGCCTTCGATTTCATCACAAACACGGATGCAACGAGTGCAAAGAATACAACGATTGTGGTCAACACCAAAGCGATCATGTGAAACATCAACTTTGCGATCAGGGAAATGATAATCTAAACGCACATGATCCATACCCATCTCAATTGCTAAATCTTGCAATTCACAATTACCATTAGCAACACAAACCGAGCAAATGTGATTACCCTCAGCAAACAGCATCTCGATAATTGTACGCCGATATTTTTGCAAGCGATCGCTATCTGTCCTCACCTCCATCCCCTCAGTCACCTTAGTCACACAAGCAGGTCGAAGCTTATTACTACCAGCAATCTCCACCAAACATAACCGACAAGCCCCCACATCACTAACCCCCTGCAAATGACACAAAGTTGGAATATAAATCTCAGCATCCTGCGCCGCTTGCAGAACAGTCTCCTCCTCCCGACCACTAACCAAACGCTCATTAATAGTTAAAGTCTTAACAACCATCTCACCTTCACCTCCAAAAAACTCCGCGAACCTTTGCGTTAACCTCTGCGCCCCTTTGCGTTTAAATCAAAGCCAAATACTCATCCCGAAAATACCGCAAAGTGCTAAAAACCGGATTAGGCGCAGACTGACCCAAACCACACAAACTCGTATGCTTCACCATGTCGCATAACTCCTCCAGCAACTCCAAATCAGCCAGAGAAGCCTCACCCACACTAATCCTCGTCAACAAGTTATATAACTGCACCGTCCCGACCCGACAAGGAATGCACTTACCACAAGACTCATCCATGCAAAATTCCATAAAATAGCGGGCGACATCCACCATATTCGTACTTTCATCCATGACAATCATCCCCCCCGAACCCATAATGGAACCAAGTTCAGTCAGAGATTCATAATCCACCGGACTATCAAAAGCCGATGCGGGAATACATCCCCCAGAAGGACCACCAGTTTGCACAGCTTTCACCACACCATTCTCAGGTACACCACCGCCCATGACTTCTACAATTTGCTGTAAAGAAGTTCCCATTGGCACTTCAATCAAACCAGTGTTAGTGATTTTCCCAGCTAAAGCGAAAACCTTTGTACCCTTGCTTTTTTCAGTCCCAATACTGGCGAACCATTCCGCACCATTACGGATAATTGGGGCAACATTGGCGTAGGTTTCGACGTTATTAATTAACGTTGGATAGCCCCATAAACCAGACTCAGCCGGGTAGGGTGGACGGTCATGAGGAGTACCACGTTTCCCCTCAATCGAAGCCATTAAAGCCGTTTCTTCACCACAGACATAAGCCCCCGCCCCGATGCGAATATCAATTTTAAAATCAAAGCGAGAGTCAAAAATTTGACTTCCCAAAATGCCAAAGCTTTGGGCTTGACTAATTGCAGTTTGCAGACGACTAATAGCAATAGGATATTCGGCGCGAATGTAGATATAGCCGTAATTTGCACCTACAGCATAAGCTGCGATCGCCATTCCTTCTAAAACCCGATGCGGATCACTTTCGAGAACACTGCGATCCATAAACGCCCCCGGATCTCCTTCATCGGCGTTACAAATGACAAACTTGCGTTCTCCCTCGGCTTTCGCCACAGTCGCCCATTTCAAACCTGTCGGATAACCAGCACCACCACGTCCCCGTAAACCACTGCGGGTAATAGAGTCTACCACCTCGCTAGGAGTCATTTCCCGCAAGACATGGTAAAGCACCTGATAACCTTGGGCTGCAATATAAGATTGAATCCGTTCTGGATTAACTTTGCCACTGTTTTCTAACACAATGGACATTTGAGATGTAAAAAATGGATGTGTTAAATCACTCTGTGAAACTGTTGTCTCTCCCCCATTGAGAGCAGTAATAATTGAGGGTGCATGATCAGGTGTAACTTTTTCGTAGAGCGTAATTATACTTTCTGGTTCAGTATTGTTCTCCACTTGTACTAATGGCCCTTGACAGCACAAACGCATACAGCCAACGCCATAAACTTCAACTTGTTCGGCTAATTTTTCTGCTGTTACAGCCTCTTCTAAACGCTGTTTGACTGCTTGTGAATTAGTAGCTAGACAAGCAGCTGCAATACAACAGCGAATTTGCACAGGTTTCTGTGAATCAGATTCTTTGCGGGCAGTTTCGTTTAATTCAGCTAGATCCATTTTGCAGCCATCCTTTGATGCATTCGCCAACTGATTCCGGGGTTTGGTCGCCTAAAACGGTATCATCAAGTACTACAACAGGCGCAATTCCACAAGGGCCGAGACACCTAGCTGTTAGCAGTGAAATTTGACCATCTGCCGTAGTTTCACCAGGGCGGATATGTATAGATTTTTCTAAATTGTTCAGAATTTCTTCAGCGCCTTTGACATAACAGGCTGTACCTGTACACACCATGCAACTATGCACGCCAGTAGGTGCAAGTGAAAAAAAATGGTAGAACGTCGCCACGCCATAAACTCTACTAGGTGGTAGTTTTAATTGGTGCGCGATGTAAACTAATACATTGTTTTCTAAATAGCCAAAAAGCTCCTGTGCTTTATGCAATATCTCAATCAGTGCATCCTGTTGATACTGATAGCGTTTGATTGTTGCTGATAGCATTTTTAAACGCTTATCCTCGTGAGGATGGGTTGCTGAAGACGCTTTTGCTGTGTTGTTACTTTTAACAGCAGATGCTGAATTCATTGCTATCGCCTCTTTGTTGCTCCCTGCTCCAAGTCTAACAATCCATTAAGATGATAGAAGAACAATTTGACCAACTTGTGACGAAAGTTAAACTTAATTTTTTGATGTGTTGTGGTTAACTAATATCAAGAAAAAACAGCAACAAATACAATTATTTTTTTTGAATTGATGATTTCATTTGTCTTCACCATTTAGATAGATTTTCTGGTTTGTAATTGATAGAACAAAGTTTGAAATTGAGGTGTCATGACTATGCAAAAACGACTGGGTATTCTTACCAGTGGTGGCGATTGTCCGGGACTAAATGCTGTGATTCGGGCAGTTGTGAGTCATGCTACTCTCACCTATAATTGGCAGGTATTAGGTATTCCCTATGCAACCAGAGGACTTTTAGAAAGAAAGACTATTCCTCTGGGCATACATGGTTTAGACCTCCGTGGTATTGACCCTTTGCTGAATATGGGAGGCACGATTCTTGGTAGTATTAATAAAGGGGATACTCTGGCTCATGCTGAGGAAATTATTGCTGGCTATCATGCTTTAGAATTAGATGCTTTGATTGGGATTGGTGGAGATGGGAGTTTAGCAATTCTTACTCAACTGCAAAGTTTAGGAAATTGGCAGTTTGTGGCGATTCCCAAGACGATTGATAATGATGTTGGTCAGACAGAACGAGTTGTAGGCTTTGATACTGCGGTAAATACCATTGTTGATGCTTTGAATCGTTTGACGTTTACAGCTGCTAGTCATGACCGGGTAATGATTGTGGAAGTAATGGGACGCAAAGCCGGACATTTAGCGCTACAATCAGGGATTGCCGGGGGTGCAGATGTGATTTTAATTCCCGAAATTCCCTATTCAATTAGAGGTGTGTGTGAGCATTTGGCAGAATTGCGCGATCGCTGGGAACGCAGATTTGCAATTGTTGTTGTCGCAGAAGGCGCTCAAATAGCTATAGATTCATCCACATATCCATCCTGTGAACGGCCATCCTGTGGTATGGGTCAATATATCGCCAATGAGATTCGTTTTTGCAGTGGTGATCAAATTGACATTCGGGTTTCTGTTTTAGGACATATTCAACGCGGTGGTATACCCTCAGCTTTAGACCGTTTGATTGCTACAGCCTTTGGTAAAGCGGCGGTAGATTTGTTAGCTGATGGACAATCTGCACAGATGGTAGCTTGGCAAAATGGACAAGTCGTTGCTGTTCCTTTAGAAGCAGTTTTGACTTCCAGTCCATGTCTTGTAGATCCTAATAATTTCTTAGTGCAAACTGCGCGATCGCTCAGTACTTACATTGGTAACACTACTCAACCTATCACCAAAATTTAATGTACATTTCCCAAGCGATCGCCTCTGGTAAGCTTGGCTAATGTACTCTTTGCAACAAAAGCGTAGATACTCACAGGATGATAGTCTGTGTATATTTAAATTAGGGTAACAGCAATATAAACAGAAGATGTATGTCTAATTATCAAGATGTGCTGGAGCAAGCTAAAAACCTTACTCCTGAAGAACAACTTAAGCTAGTTAAAGATTTATCAAGTTCAATTCTTCAACTGGTGACGATGACACCTAAGCCAAAACGCAGCATTCTAGAGTTACGTGGTTTAGGTAAAGACATCTGGAGTGGAATTGACGCTCAAGAATATGTCAATCAGGAACGTGATTCATCGAATGGCTTTGAATCAATTGATAGGTTGAGTATTTTTTAATGTGGCGATCGCCTTCGGTAAGCCATGAGCATATCACCAAATAATTGCCATATTCAATTAAGCAGACATCAAGTGCTGTTTTGGTTCAGGAATTTGACGACCTAATGCTTGAGCAGTTTCAATCCATTCCTGCATAATAATTTCTACATTTTGCAGTGCTTTTTGATAAGTTTCCCCATCCGCAGCACATCCAGGTAATTCTGGAACCTCGGCGATAAAGGCTTGGTCTTCTTGACTCCAATAGAGTATGATTTCATAATGAAGCATCATTTTAACCTCCTAGCTGGTATTTGATAATTACTGCACGAACTTGTTTAACTTGATACGCTTTGGCTTGAGAACCTTTAGGTTGAAGATTCAGAATTTCTTCTATTCCTTCTTGGGTAAAAATATGATGACTTCCGCGAACACGTTCATCGAACCCTAAACTGCATAACAGTTGACATAGTTGGGTAAATGGAATGTTTGCATCAGATGTACCCAATAAAATTTTAGCGAGGAGTTTGTCTTGTTGGCTCACAACTTATAATATTTTCCCTGAAATGCTTATAATAACCGCAAGCGATACCTAAGCGATCGCCTCTGGTAAGCTTGGCTAATGCACTCTTTGCAAATTTGCCAAAAGCGTAGATACTCACAGGATAATAGTCTGTGTATTGCGATCGCACTCTTCATATTATCAAAGCGATCGCCTTCGGTAAGCTTGGCGTTACCCAGATTTCTCATAAATATCCAAATAGCGATACCTACGGTAAACTACCGATAACGCTGTCAAAGTATAAAATTATGGTATATTTCTGACTTAAACTTATTTAATCTCCTGTAATTTATAAATTTGCGTTATAATTTTGATTGGAATCCAGTAAAAGAAAAACAGAATATTCGTAAACATCAAATCAATTTTCGTTTAGCATCAACTGTTTTTCTTGATCAATATCAATTAAGTTTATATGATGAGGAACATAGTGATTATGAAGACAGGTGGATTACTATAGGTTTAGATGAAACGTGTATTTGAAGAGTGGTTATTCATACTTTTGAACAAACAGATGAAGACTCATGTTTGATTCGTATTATTTCAGCACCAAAAGCAACTTTTAATGAACAACAGAATTATCAAGGAAGAAAGTTATGAAAGCAGAATATGATTTTTCCCAAGCTGAACAAGGTAAGTTTTATAATGCTGATGCGACTTTTCATTATCCGATTTACCTTGAACCAGATGTTGAGAATTTTCTCAAGAAAATTGCTCAGGAAAAGAACATTGATGTGCAAATCTTAGTCAATGAATGGTTGAGAAATAATATTAAGTTAATTGAAAGTATTCAGTAAAAGCGAACTGACAAGTCAGCGCTGGCGCGATCGCACCTCTCCACACCTAAACAGCGATCGCCTCTGGTAAGCTTGGCTAATGCACTCTTTGCAAATTTGCCAAAAGCGTAGATACTCACAGGATGATAATCTGTATATTGCGATCGCACTCTTCATATTATCAAAGCGATCGCCTCTGGTAAGCTATGCTAAACCCTGGGATATTGTTATAATTTGAGTAATGCCTAATGAGAGAGAACTGATATTGTGAACTCTACATTTAACTGGAAACCTGAGCAGACTTTATGGGAAAAAGTCATAAATCTAGCTAGTGAACGTGGTCAATCTCCTGAATCAATTATCAGTGAAGCTGTGAGATTATACGTGGAAACACAATCGCTAGAACTTGTTAATGATGATGTTTCTGATCCATTAATTGGCTTATTCTCAGCAAACCCTGATTTAGCTATCAAGTCAGAAGATATTCTCCAAAATGATGTTAGTGAAAAATCAGGTTGGACATGGAAAGAAACCCATCAGTAGCTGATACTGGCTTTGTTGTGGCATTGTTGAATCGTTCAGATACAATGCACAATATTGTTACAAAAATATACATACAACAAACGGAAATTTTATTACCACAAACAGTACTAGCAGAAATAGCTTATCTAGTAGGAAAGAATGCAGGTGTAAAGACAGTAGTAGCGTTTTTACAAGGACTATCTGCAAGCCGATTTACTTTAGTGGCTTTGACAGATAAAGATATCATGCGTGTAGGCGAAATATTGAATGAGTATGCAGATAGCCGAATTGACTTTGTAGATGCAAGTGTTATGGCTATAGCTGAACGCTATGGGATTATACAAATATTGACTTTAGACCAGCGAGATTTTAGATTATTTCGACCGAAACACTGTAAGAATTTTGATATTATACCCTAAAAAAAGAATAGTTAACATAGGTGCGATCGCCTCTGGTAAGCTTGGCTAATGCACTCTTTGCAAATTTGCCAAAAGCGTAAATACTCACAGGATAATAGTCTGTGTATTGCGATCGCACTCTGCATATTATCAAAGCGATTCCTACGGAGCGCTTCGCTATCGCACAAGTCTTGATCTGCTGGTTTCTATTGTAATCCCAACCAACCCCGCAAAAGCTCATTTTTAGAGTATTGCGTCATAAACATCATTCTCAGCGTTATCCCAAACCTCATCCAGTGATGTTTGACTAGCTTGAAGCCAAAATTCAGTTTTATCATCAAGAACTAGAGTCACTAAGGTTGAGAATATCCTTAAACGCTATCGTGTCACTGAGTTTTTCTCAACTACGATTACTGAACAAACGCAAATAGCAACTCGTCAAATGGGACGAGGACGACCCTCGAAAAATACTTCACAACAACAAATTACTTCCATACAGCTTCAACTTCGTATCGAACAAA
>NZ_JAYGHH010000004.1:155468-202579 GCF_034931045.1 Nodularia sp. UHCC 0506 | reverse complement strand
AGCTGCTCACGGTTACTTTGGTCGGTTAATCTTCCAATACGCTTCTTTCAACAACAGCCGTTCACTTCACTTCTTCCTAGCTGCTTGGCCTGTAATCGGTATCTGGTTTACCGCTTTGGGTATCAGCACAATGGCTTTTAACTTGAACGGTTTCAACTTCAACCAATCAGTAATTGATTCTCAAGGTCGCGTTATCGCTACCTGGGCTGACGTAATCAACCGCGCTAACTTGGGTATGGAAGTAATGCACGAGCGTAACGCTCACAACTTCCCTCTAGACTTGGCTGCTGCTGATGTTGCTCCTGTTGCTTTAACTGCACCTGCTATCAATGGTTAATCATTAAGTTTAGCTGAATAAAAATCGCCTCTCAGAAATGGGGGGCGTTTTTTATGTTTGTTTTTTGTCCCGCAGAGACGCAGAAGAATAAATACTGATTCACGGATGCAAGTGCTGTGATAGCCACACCAAAACTTCATCTATGTCTGTGGCTTGCTCCCCTGGGGGTACGGGGGGACGGTTTATCATTACAACTTTGAGTTTTAGTTCTCGTGCGGCGATAATTTTGGCATAAGTGGCATCACCACCACTATTTTTGCTGACAATAGTATCGATTTGATGGCGAATGAGGATTTCCTTCTCATTATGGAGGTTAAAAGGCCCGCGATCGCACAACAATATTCCTGGTGGTACTAAGGTATTTAACTCAGGTGGGTCAATCATCCGCATTAAAAACCAAATTTGATGCAAATGAGCAAAAGCACCGATTTCTTGCCTACCAATGCTTAAAAAAACGCGTTGTGATTGATTTTCGAGAACATCGGCAGCAGTTTTTATACTATCAACTTTAATCCAGCGATCGCCATTCACTTCTTGCCAAGGTTGGCGAATTAACTTCAGACGGGGTACTTTAACTTCCATTGCAGCATCAGCCGCATTTAAAGCAATTTGAGCCGCAAAAGGATGGGTCGCATCAATCAATAAATCGATTTTCATTTGATGCAGATACTTAGCTAGTCCAGTCACACCACCAAAACCCCCAATTCGCAAATCACCTAATGGGATTGACGGTTCACGAGTGCGACCTGCTAGAGATGAAATTACCTCAACTCCCTGAATATTAATAACTTTAGCAGCTAATTCTGCCGCCTCTCCGGTTCCACCCAAAATCAAAACTCGCATCATTTTATTTTTTCTGGGTTTTCCATCTAAGACAAC
Source organism: Nodularia sp. UHCC 0506 (assembly GCF_034931045.1). Taxonomy (NCBI): domain Bacteria; kingdom Bacillati; phylum Cyanobacteriota; class Cyanophyceae; order Nostocales; family Nodulariaceae; genus Nodularia; species Nodularia sp. UHCC 0506. The sequence continues at coordinate 201,363 of NZ_JAYGHH010000004.1, read as the reverse complement.
ATAGTTTTCTTCTTTCTTTCTTTCTTTCTTTCTTTCTTTCTTTCTTTACTTTGTGTCCTTTGCGCCCTTTGTGGTTCGTTCCTCATATAGTATAACTACTAGCACTCACCCCAAAGTTCTGATACAGAATTAGTATTAAAAATGTAGCCAAAATAAATTTAGCAAAAAAACAAACTAGGCGCAGAGAACACAGAAAAATCAAAAAAAGAGAAGTTTACCATTGAGGTGCTGCATCCAAAAAATTGAGGACTAATTCTGCCTCTATCGGTTTAGAAAATAGATATCCTTGAGCAAAACCACAATTTAAAGTTCTCAGTTTTTCTAATTGTTCTTTGGTTTCAACTCCTTCAGCAATCACAATCATACCCATTGATTCAGCAATACTTATTATAGCTGGCAATAGTCCCATATTATCGGGATTTTGTCCCATAATTTTCACAAATGATTGGTCAATTTTTAATTTAGTTAAAGGAAAATTATGTAAATAACTCAAAGAAGAATAACCTGTACCAAAATCATCCATGATTAATTTAATTTTTCTGTCTCTTAACTGATTAATAATCCTTTTGACAGCATGACTATTTTCCATAATGACACTTTCGGTTATTTCCAATTCTAAATTTACAGGATTTATTTGAGTCTCATCAATAATTTTATCGATTTCAAATATTAAATTAGGATGTGAAAATAATCGCGCACTCAAATTAGCACTAATAGTTAAATTTTTTGTTTTGTCTGAATAATTTTGCCAGATACGTAATTGATTACAAGCTGACCGCAATACCCATTTATCAATAAGATTAATTAAACCTGTTTCTTCGGCTATAGGAATAAACTCTGTGGGAAAAATCAGACCACGAACTGGATGTTTCCAGCGTATAAGTGCTTCAAATCCAGAGACTCTACCTGTGGTTAAAGAAATAATTGGTTGATAATAAACAACAAATTCTTGCCTTTCTACAGCTCGACGCAAATCATTTTCCAAATCCAAAAGCTGAATAGCTTCTTGATACATGGCTGGATCAAAAAGATGATACCTGGCTCTTCCTAAAGCTTTAGCACGATACATCGCTGTATCAGCATCCCGCAACAAATATTCTGGCTGCTCGTAATCTTTACTACCCCAGTTAATGCCAATACTAGCATTCATAAAGACTTCATATCTTGAAAGTTTAAAGCTAAGTGATAGCTGTTCCAATATGCTTTCAGCTACTTGGATGGCGGCATCAATATCTGGCAAGTTTTCCAAGATTATGCCGAATTCATCACCACCTAATCTTGCTAGAGTCTCATTTGATTTCAGACATAACTTGAGGCGATGAGCAATAGCAATGAGCAATTCATCTCCTACTAAATGCCCTAAAGAATCATTAATAACTTTAAAGCGATCGCAATCTAAAAACAGCACAGCAAACTTATAATTTGATTCCTGCTTTGCCATCTGCAAAGATTTTTCTAACCGCTTACTAAACATGAATCTATTTGGTAAGCCTGTTAGAGAATCATGTAATACCATATCCAGCAATTTACTTTGCAATTGCTGACGAGCAGCAATTTCTTTTTGCAGGATCTCTAAAGTTTTCTCTAGTTCTAATGTCCGCTCCTTTACTCTTTTTTCTAGTTCGTTGTTTAGATGCAAAATTTCTAATTGTGCTGTTCTTAATGCCAATTGATTTTGAATACGGACTAAAATTTCTTGAAAATCAAATGGTTTGCAAATATAATCAACTCCCCCGACATTAAAAGCCTTTACCTTATCGAAAACATCATCTAAAGCACTAATAAAAATTACTGGAATTTCTGCTGTAATCTCCCACTTTTTTAAGCGTCGGCAAACTTCATAACCATCAATATCGGGCATCATAATATCAAGTAAGATAAGATCCGGCAACACCGACTGGCAAGCAGTCAAGGCCATTTGCCAATTTAAGGCTTTACGAACGTTATATCCTTCTTTTGTGAGAATAGAAGACAAAACGCGGAGGTTAATGGCCGTGTCGTCAATAATCAAAATATCTTTTTTATCCGGATCTAATCGCTTGTAATTCATTCTGCTTTGGTTCTGGTCAATTCCATAATTTTTTCAAACTGATATTCGCTGGCTAAATCCCTGAACAATCGAAAAACTTGACTTTTATCTGGCGGTAATTCCTGAAGTAACTCTAAAATCAGGTCATCGCTACAAATTGCTGCGGCCTGGTTGATATTTTTTAACCAAATAGGTGGCATTTGTGACAAATGTCTGATAATTTCGGTTTCGTTGAGTAATATTTGTTGTTCTGGATCAACACCTGCTGTTTTAGTAATTTCTGCTTGGCTGATATATTTTACACTGAGATATTGTCTCACCTTATCTAGTAATACTTCCCGTGTAAATGGCTTGCGAATAAAATCATCGCAACCAGCTGATAAAATTTCCTGTCGTTCTTCCTCAAAGGCGCTAGCAGTCAAAGCAATAATCACCGTGTGAGTCTGGGGAATCCGTTGCTGCTGTTGGGTTTCTTTCCCCGGTGGAATAGTATTTAGTTTTGCAGACTTGTAAGTACATGAAGAATTGTAACCACCGTGAAGTTTCCGGTTTTGCCCACAGTTATATCCGGTTTCGATATTTGGGTGAGTAGCAAGCTGTGGCGAAAGTTTTTGCCACTTATGATGATCAGTCTTAAAAGTTTTTTTCATCCCACGGGCTGTAACACTAGCTTTAATAATTCTTGTGGCTTCGTAACCATCCATAATAGGCATCCGCATATCCATAAAAATTAGATGTGGTTGCCATTCCATCCATAGGGCGATCGCTTCTTGACCATTAGCGGCTTCTCGGACAATAAAACCAATAGATGATAGTAATTTAACTACAACCAAACGACTTTCTAATACATCATCAACTACCATTATTCGGTATAATTGCTGCTCTGGAGCTAAAGCAACTACTTGGTGTTGAGGTTGCTGGATCGGAATTTCGCTAGATAAACCTGGAGCGATTTGAATATCAAAGGTAAATTTACTTCCTATTTCCAGGATACTACTAACAGTAATATTACCACCCATCATCTGCACATATTTGCGGCTAATTGCTAAACCAAGTCCAGTACCCTCCTGAGATTTTTTTCCGCTTTCGGTTTGCCTAAAAGCTTCAAAAATTAGTTTAATTTCTTCTGGAGAAATACCAGCACCCGTGTCTGTCACCTCGAAAATCAGGGATGAGGACGAAGTTATGTCTCTATGCTCTTTTTGCTCCCTGATGTTCTGATCCTCAATCCCCAGTGAAACGCGCAATGTTATACTCCCAATTTTCGTAAATTTGAAGGCATTTTCCAAAAGATTGACTAAAACTTGACGTAATTTGCTTTCGTCAGTTCGCACATATTGAGGAAGATTAGGTGTATATTCAAATATTAGTTGTAAGCCTTTAGAAACAGCACGAAAACGAAACATTTCTTGTAAGCCATCCAAAAGGCGAACTAAGTCAAAGCTGCTGATATTCAATGTAGTTTTACCAGCTTCAACTTTTGATAGTTCCAGAATATCGTTGATTAAGTTGAGGAGATGTTCACCAGCACGATTGATGATGGACAAATTTTGTTGATGTTCGCTAGATAAAGAATAATCATAGCTCATGATTTGAGTAAAGCCGAGAATGGCGTTGAGTGGGGTACGCAATTCATGGCTCATATTAGCGAGAAATTCGCTTTTGGCGTGGTTTTCTTGTTGAGAAATTTGTTGAGATTGAATCAGTTTCTGTTGAGTGGTTTGTAATTGATTTAGTTGGCTCCGGCTGACAGATAATTCCTTATTTAAAACTTCAATTTCAGTACGTTGTAATTCCAAAGTTGTTAAAGACTTTTGCAATTGCTCTGCCATGCTGTTAAATGATTTGGCGATTTCTCCCAGTTCCTCACATCTTTGAATACTGATGCTTGGCGGAAATTCCCCCGCAGCAATTTTCTTAGTTGCTATATTTAATTGCACAATTGGTTTAATGATCCAGCGTTCAATCAAAAAGCAAATTTCTGCAACTATTAACAAAGTGACTACGCTTAAAATGATGATGATGAAAAAATTGTGATTAATTTTCGTGTTAAATTCTGCTTCGGGAATCACCACCACAATTACCCAATCAAGACCGATGTTATTTTGCCAACTGTCTATCTGCACAAAATAACGCGTTCCGGCTTCCATAAATTGGAAGTGTTGATGACCTACTAATAATCTCCAGCTACCAAACCGTTCGATTATATGCCGATTTGTGAGTCGAATTAAATAATCTTGGCTCTGTGATGCTAAAAGGTGTGAGGCCTGACCATCATGAATATTGCCTGTGAGGTCTGTTGTAGAACTAGCGACCATTAGCCCAGAACGCTCTAAAATAAAAGCTTTACCCAAGCGTCCAATTTCTTCTAAATTACTTAAAAAAATGTCGATTTGCGGCAATATTAAATCAACCCCAATCATCCCAACTAGCGGAGATTTGGGATCGTCAATAAAATAATTAGCAGATATAGATAAAATATCTGGTTGCTCTTGCCATGAAGAAATTTGACTCCAGAAAGGATTACTGAGTTCTATGATATTTTCATCCCCATATTTTAGGGGAGGATGATCATTGTTTACAGTCTTGAAATGAAATAGATTTTCTTGGTTGTTTGTTGTTTCAATATGAATTTGACCAATATCTCTATTTGCGAAAATTTTGCTCCTCAAAAGCTTGTAATTATTCAGATTTTCAACGCCGATCAATTCACCTTTGGAAATATTAAAATTGCTGTGACTGATTTGATTAATTTGTTGGAAAATATTTAAGTAGCTATTGAGGTGTTGTTCGATGCGATCGCAGATTTCAGTTTCTAATTGAATAGTTTGCTTTTTTAACGATTGCTGTCCGTTTTGCAATGACTGGTAGCCCACAAACCCGATTAAGCCAACAATTTGTAAGACAAAGGGCAAGATCAGAATTGATCTGAGTTGCACCTTGGCAGGAATTTTGCTAATTAAGCAGTTCAACAATTTAACGAATTGAAGTTTGGATAACATTGTAGTTCAATTTTTCCCCAACTCTAAAATTGAGCAAAATTAGCTCTTTTCATATTACTGTGTTTTTAAGTGATATTACTGGATGAAGTTTTGTTAAACAACCAGCAAATAACTGATACTAGTATAAGCGGATATTGAGCATTAATGGTATATACAGATTCAAATTCTTTAAGCTATTTCCTAATACACATAACCCTCAAACTTGGCTATGGTACTGTCATTACCTGAAATTAATTCATTTTGTGTTATTTGATACTTTCAAAAAACAACTAAAGATATATATTTGCACTCATTCATCAAATTTTAATTGCAAGTTATTGTTGTTATTAGCACTAAAGCTGAAGCCCTATTTAGCATTAAATGAGTTAAGACAATACTTTGAACACTCAAAGCTTTGATGTCGGGGCAGGTATGGCTATGCAAGTTATGACAAATCTACTCAATTACCAATAATAATTTTCATAAAACCGCCCCTACTTGCTTTACAATCAAAACTTTGCACTTTGCCATATTAAGTAATTATGTCAATTTCGTCACCAAGTTGAAAAGTTTTCCCCGTTTCTGCTGGCGTTAATCGTGTATTTACACTCAAGCGATAAAAATGGTTAAAGTACGATGAGTCCACCCAATTTGGTAAAGTGGCTTGTCGCTGCTGCACAAATATTTTTTGAAAGTTTGGGTAAGCTTCTCCCGAATCAGGATTGCGGGTTGGGACGATACAACGCTGACAAGGGTTGACTCCAAATAAGCTGATATCTCCCACTCGCAAAGAGACTATATTGCCTTGTTGAGTAAATAACTGATCTTCCCAAAATGCTGGTACACCATCAATTTCAATATTGGCACGGATGCGGCGACGCATTTGATCAACATTCAAACCAGGGAACCAGGAAGCTACCTCTGTTAAAGTCGCGGTACTAATGACTGTGGGTCCCGGTGAATTGGTGTCGTCGGGAAAGCCCAGGGCAGAATTTCGCCCTAATGTCACGGCAAACCCCAAGAAATCACTGAGACTATCTGCTATTTCTAGCTGTTGTTCATCCAGATGAAAGACTCTTGGTGATTCCTGTTTGGGGGTTTGCAGCGAGATAGTTCTATTTAAAATATCAAACTGTGATCTAATTAAATGGGTTTTGCCCACACGTTTACCATTGACAAACCTACCCTGTTCGTCAAAAATGGCAAACTCACGGTCAGACTCTAGCGCACCACTGGCCAGAATCTTTGCTTGCTCAACTTCAACGCCATCCAGTGATTTAACGGGGTAGAGTAGGGTTTTGGCTAAGTATGGCATTAATCTATGGATACAATGGTGGCTTGTCAAGTCCGCCAATATTATTTAGAGGCCAAAAGCGGAGTACGGCACGACCGATGATATTTTCACGAGGTACAACACCCCAACAACGGCTATCGTAACTACTGTTACGATTGTCACCTAAGACTAAGTATGAGTTGGGGGGTATAGTTTCAGGTTGTGCTAAATAGGCTTGTTGTGTTCCTGATGTGCAAACGTCAATTACTGTGCGCTGCTGGGAATCTAGGTACTTTGCTTCTTCAAGGGGTTTATTGTTGATATACACTAAGCCATCTCTGAGTTCTACTTTTTCTCCAGGTAAGGCGACTATACGTTTAATAAAAGCGTCGTTGTATTGTTCATCTTTTAGTGTTTTTGTGGGCGAAAAGACTACAATATCTCCCCTCTGTGGTTCAGAAAACCTATACTTCAACTTATCGACAATTATTTTATCTGCCTCCCACTGGTTTGGAGTCCCGTTTAGTGTAGGTTCCATAGAGCCGGAAGGAATCCAGCGAGCTTCAGCAACAAAAGTACGAATGCCTAGAGCTAGCACAATACTTAATATAACTGTTCTGGCTAGTTCAGCTAACCAGGAATTATCGGGCTGTTGAGTAGAGTTGTTATCAGACACTTGATTTCGCATGAAATTACTGAAATAAGGGAGAAGCGCAGGTAATTAACTCGTTCAGGGAGACTATATATTTCCATATTAACGAGTAAATTCTGATGTCCTGGCTGAAGCTAGCATTTTTAAAGAGGGATTTATCAGTTACAAATAAATTTTTTCCTAACGATATGCAAAAATTTATGACGGTGAGCGCAACTAAGTTTAACCTAAAAGTATAAATATCTGTCTAAATCCAGTTAGGCTCATGTCATTTCCACAAAGTTTACTGATTCGCCACGCTAGTATTATTCTCCCTCATGGTGAATTAATATGGGGAGGTGCTGACGCGTGATCGCCAAATCGTTGAATTAGCATCGGAAATCTCGCCCGCAGCACCAGTTAAGGAAATTGACGCACAAGGGTTAACTTTGTTGCCGGGTGTCATTGATCCACAGGTACTTTTCCGCGAACCAGAGTTAGAACACAAGGAAGATTTGTTTACAGTTGTGCCTGTGCCAAAGGTGGTGTGACTTCCTTATTGCCGTTCATGCCGACGACGAAGCCAGAATCAATCAACGTCGCCAAGAATTTGCGGGTATTCATGATCCGGTGATTCATTCTCAGATTCAAGATAGTAAAGTGGCACTTTTGGCAACCCAACGAGCGTTAAAACTTTCTAAAAAATATCAATGTCGTCTGCACATACTACATATATCTACAGCCGAAGCAGCTGACCTGCTGCGTCAGGATAAACCCATTTGGGTAACAACAGAGGTGACACCACAACATTTATTATTGAATACCAGTGCTGATGAAGCAATTAGCACACTGGCTCAGATGAATCCACCGTTGCGATCGCCTCACGATCACGAAGTGCTTTGGTAAGCTTTGCGCGATGGTGTCATGCACCTCACACCTTGACTGAAAAAGCTCAAGAATATCCCAATACTCCCTCTGGAATGCCAGGATTAGAAACTTCTCTGGCTGTGATGTTAACTGGATGTCTCAGGCTGTAGCGAAGGCTTATGGCATACCCAATCAAGGCGCGATCGCACCTGGTTATGATGCCGATTTAGTTTTAGTACATTTAAACACATATCGCCCAGTCAAGCGGGAGGAACTCTTAACTAAATGTGGTTGGAGTCCCTTTGAAGGCACAAACCTGATAGGATGGGCTATCAGCACCATTGTCGGTGGTCAAATTGTTTATAACCAAGGCAAAGTAAATACAGAAATTCGCGGATCAGCTTTGACTTTCTTGTAACCAAATATAATTAATTTTGTGCGCTTGTTTCAGAGAAATACAATGTATCAATTTTATTGCCTATATAAGATTTTATTTATACTTGAAAAATAGTACAAACACTAAATCAAAATTCCCAGGTAGCTCCCTGGAGAAAATTATTTTTATCCAATTAATAACTACATCGATACTTATAAATATAAGTATAACTTCTAATAAAAATTATTTAAATAAATTAATCTCATTACTTTACAAACAGCAACTTTTTGTTTATAGATTCCGAATCTTAGCTAGAAATACGAATTACAAACAGAAGCCCCAGGAATTGCAGTGTAAATGTTCAACACTTAACTTTTCACTACAATCTTTTTGTATTTAACTATCCGGATTTTTTCTCTAAATAACGTAGAGAATTAATAGGGTTAAGTAAACGGGCAAATTTCTGTGAAAACTATGTTTTATACATATAAAAATTTTATATGCACTGAATTTGTACGGTGTTAAAACCTGATTCTTGCAGTCCTGATTGTTTTGGGTTTCCGTCCGTAACTTTGCAAAAAAGCTTAACATTAGCCAGCAAAACGGAGCAGATAAAGACAAATCAGCATCCAATCAAACAAACTGAATCGCTATTTATCGAGATAATTAAAGCAATGAAGCAATAGGAATAACCGTAGTGTAAACAGATGAAAAAAATACCAGCATTTACTGAGTAATTTCAATTCATCTCACATCCCTATTCACAAAGATAATCCCCTAGAGGAAAGAGTTATGTTAATTCTCAGATGAATGTGACTTTTCTTGAGGGTAAGTATTAAAAATTATCTAGTAGCGTGCTAGATATTACTTGCAAATCCAATGTCTGTGACGGTTTGATTCCGGTTTTTATTCATCTACTGCAATATCATCTGCGAGAATACGCCAATCCTAGCTAACCGCAGCAAAAAGCTAGTAGATGTGAATCTTAACCAGTTCTGAAGTTGAACAGTATTTCATTGATTTTTGAATAATGAAGAGAACAATGTTAGTGAATTTTTTTGATGAGCGTGGTAGTGGTAGATAGAACAAGTGGGGAAAGTGCTGGGTGCTGAGTGAACAAAAGTTTCACCTGCTTCCCGGCCTCTTTGTCAACACTGTCCTCACCAATAGATATGACTACAGCAAATCCGTTGATTTTTGGTCAATAGACTCTGATTGCTACAAGTTCTCTAAGCCCACAAAGGCTGAGAGTTGGCAATTAAAAGGTCTAATTTCGGCTTGACGAGTACCGTCATCGCCATGAGTCAACACCAAACTCAAATAACTATCTGGCTTGTAGGGCATTCTTTCTGCCCATTCAATGGCTACAATTCCCGGCATCACTTCCAGACCTTCCCAATAAGTTTCTAGGTTTAAAGCTACAACCTCAGAGGGTTCTAAGCGATATAAATCTAAATGGTAAAGGGGAAAACGTCCTTGGATATACTCATTAATTAGAGTAAAAGTAGGGCTAATGATTTTTTCGGTGATGCCTAGACCTTGACCAATTCCCTGTACTAGTGTGGTTTTGCCAGTGCCTAAGTCACCTTCCAATAAAATCACACTGCCAGCCGTCAGATTTTGACCAAGTTTGATGCCTAAGTGTAGCGTTGCTTCTGCATCTGCAAGCAAAATATTCATAGCCGAGTCAAGATTGAATATTTTTTCTGGCTCCATGTTGAATTCATTTTCCCTGATGGGTTCCACTGTACCATCGCAACAAAACTCGTGCTAGTTTCTGGGGATTGTGACGCACACAACCTGTTTCATCTTCATGCAAGATATTAGCTAAAACAATTCGCCGCCCTAGTAGGGTAACATCTTCCCGATCCAAAAATACTGGATGGGAATTTTGTTGAGCATAGCGCTTGAGTGATTGTTCAGAGGGAGATTTTTTATGTACCAATACGGCATCAAACAGCTGTCTTTCTCCACAGGCGGCATCAATAGCTTTAATGTGGTCAGCAACAGTATATCCCTGAGTTTCGCCCGGTTGAGTCATGATATTGCAGATGTAGATACTAGGTACTGTAGATTCAGCGATCGCATCAGCAATTTCTGGTACAAGTAAATTAGGAATCAGGCTGGTATATAAGCTACCTGGCCCCACAATAATATAGTCAGCTTCTTTAATAGCTTTAATAGCTGCGGGTAAAGCTGGAGGATTAGCAGGAATACAGCCAATTTTGACAATTTTTCCCCCAGCTTTCGGAATACTCGACTCACCTTCAATCCGACGGCCATCGTCTAATTCTGCCCAGAGGCGAACATCACTCAAGGTAGCCGGTAAAACCTGTCCCCGCACTGCTAACACCTTAGAACTAGCTGCAACCGCCCGTTCTAAATCCCCAGTAATATCGCTCATGGCAGTTAAAAACAAATTGCCAAAGCTATGGCCTGTCAATCCATCCCCGGCCTTAAAACGATATTGAAATAATTCTGTTAATAACTTTTCTTCATCTGCCAGTGCTGCCAAACAATTACGAATATCCCCTGGTGGTAAAACGCCAAATTCCTGACGCAATCGCCCAGAAGAGCCACCATCATCAGCTACAGTCACAATGGCAGTAATATTAGCGCTGTAAGTTTTCAAGCCCCGTAATAAAGTCGAGAGTCCAGTACCACCACCAATTACTACTATTTTCGGACCCCGGTACAATCGACGATGTGCCATCAGCACATCAATTAAATCCTCTTCGTCCCCTGGTCTTAACACCTGAGTAATTGAGCTGACGGTGCGAGTTTGCCCCCAAAGCAGCAAAAGTATACCACCTAGTAATACCAAAGGGCCGCTGATATAGTGGGGTAAAATCTCAGCAATTCCTCCCAGAAAACCCCTGATCAACTCCATGGCCCAAAAAATTGGGGTTAGCTTTACCGATATAGCCAACCCCAAAATTGCCAGCAGTACACCTCCCAGGCTGATGAGTAACCAACGTTTGATAGCGAGTCCAGGAGATAACCACTTGAACCACTGGTTAACACGATGGGAAGTGCGGCGGCGCGACTGCTTTTGCAGGGCATTGAGGGCTTGTCTGAGAAAACCAATTGACATACCTGATTAGGAGCAGTGCTACAAAATAAATGATTAACAAAAAATTTACACTACTTGGGATGAACACCAAATATAGAGTTGATGAATTTATCAAGGGGAAAGTGCTGAGTGGGGAAAGTGCTGAGTGCTGAGTGCTGAGTGCTGAGTGGGGAAAGTTATGAGTTAAGAAAGTTATGAGTAGGTTTCTTTCCCCCTGCACCCTGCCCCCTGCCCCCCTGCCTCTTCTCCCCTGCCCCCCTGCCTCTTCTCCCCTGCCTCTTTTTCAACACTTTCCTTACCGCTATGATGACTACGGCCATAAATTGAATTTAATGGAAAAACGCATTTTAGGATTAGATCCGGGACTAGCAATTTTAGGATTTGGGCTAATTTCTTGCACCCAAAGTCCGGCTAAAATTCAGGATACATCGGTTAATATGGTAGATTTTGGAGTAATCCAGACTTCATCCAAAATGGAAATGGGACAGCGCTTGTGTACTTTGTTTGACGATTTGCACACTGTGATTCAGGAATTACAGCCAGATTTGGTAGCAATTGAAAAATTGTTTTTCTATCGGATGGCAAATACAATTGTTGTGGCACAGGCTAGAGGTGTATTGATATTGGCTTTAGCGCAGCATAAGCTGCCCTATGTGGAATTTACTCCTGCCCAAATTAAGCAAGCCTTAACAGGCTATGGTAATGCCGATAAATCAGAAGTGCAAGATGCTGTGGCGCGAGAATTGGATTTAGACTATGTTCCTAAGCCAGATGATGCTGCTGATGCTTTGGCTGTGGCTTTGACTGCTTGGTATCAGATTTAGTTTTGTATAACGAGAATAGTTAGTTGAACTAGAGAATAATTAATTAAGCTCAGAAATAAGCGTTAGTTATACCTATATAATTTATAGCTGTTAGGGCGATCGCCTGAACCGATAAACTGGAATTGAAAATGTGCGATCGCTTTCTAATGTCTAATTTTCTGGCATTCTAGAGTAAGGTATTAACTTGCTACAGCGTAATTTTATATATATAGCGATCGCTCCATGCCATTCACTAACTTTACTAATCCTTACAAAAATCCGGCTGATGTACCACAGAGGTATCGCCAGCATATCTATCTTCGTGACCTTGACTACTCACACAAGTTAGAAATAATTGGTAACTTACCTAAACATGAAAGCGCCCTATGAAAGTTCAGCGACTAATCGTAGACGAATTAAACAGGCGTAGTAATAAAGCAAAAGGTCTGTATACCGAAACTGAAAATTTGCTCACTGAAGCAAAAGCCCATATAGAACGCATAATTTTAGGAGAAGACGAGGTGACATGAAGGAGGGCAGCAAATATCAGCCACTCCTAGATTTTTTATGTGGCAGTGATCAAAATGAAATAACTCTATCATTTGCCGAAATTGAGACTTTAATAAAAGATTCTTTACCCAATTCCGCAAAAAGTAAACAGGCATGGTGGAGTAACCGCAGCAAAGGCTCATCACAAGCTTACGCCTGGATAGAGGCGGGATATCGTGTGGAAAATTTGGATTTTGATCAGCAACAAGTCACATTTAATAAACCTCCTGATAAATATCAAGTTCAGCTTCAGGGTGATACTGTACTGTGGAATGCTGAGTTAATCAAAGCACTGCGGCAACACATGAATTTAACACAAGCGGAGTTTGCACAAAAACTAGGTGTTCGACAAGCAACAGTTAGCCAATGGGAAAACAGTGTGTATGAGCCGACTTTAGCCACATCTAAATATTTGACCTTAATTGCAAAACAAGCTGGATTTAAAATTTAAACTCAATTTATTTACATGATAATACCTTACCGTATATAGTGTTTTTGTGTCAAACATTTTATTCGGTAAAGTATGAATATTTAAAACACCGAACCAAAAGCCCTCTTTCTCTTCTCTGATGGTCAAATATACCCAGATAACTTAATTTGCACAGGCATCATGCCCGCAGAACTGGACAGTAAACCTCCCCTATTCCCAAGCGGGTAAATTTCCTGGCATCAAACCCCAAAAGCTTTGAAATGAGAGTGTTTAGAAGCGATGAAAACACACTCACACAGACAACAACCAGGCAATAAAATTACAAATCTTGTCAGAAGCCAGCAAATAAGTTTCCGAGGCTTGCTGCTGACTTCCGGCTCCCTAATCACAAGGAGACTCTATTCATGATAAAGCCAATTAGCGATCGCCAACGTCCTTGGACGATTGTGCGCTTTTTAGAAAACAGTAAAACCCACACCGTCGCCCATTTTGCTAACCGCCAAGATGCCGACGATCATTTGAGAGTTCTGCACCGTGTTATGCCAAATGCAGAGTTCAAGATTGTGTTTGAGCCTCCACAGGAGTAAAAAAAATAGCGATCGCTCTGCAAATTATCCAGCAGAGCTGATCGAGTATCTTGATCCACAATTCAATCAATCAAACCTGTCAAAGATAGGATTAATACTAATAGTCCCTTGGAATCTCCTGAATATGTCCCCATCTTTAACTGAAGAAATTCTCTCTCAACTACCGGGCGATGTGATCGGCGGTTTGCGCCAAGGCGATCGCCTTTTAACATCCATCAGAGAAAATACCGCCCCCATCCCCACAGTAGTCAAAGAAAGTCAGCAACCTTTAGATGCTGTAGAGTGGGATGTCATAGTTTGCGGTGGGACTTTAGGGATTTTAATTGCTTCCGCCTTAGCAGTCAAAGGGCTACGGGTAGCGTTAATGGAACGGGGAATTTTACGGGGGAGAGAACAAGAGTGGAATATTTCTCGCCCAGAATTAGCAGTATTTGTGGAATTAAACTTGCTGAGTATTGCAGAATTAGAACAGGCGATCGCAACTAAATATAACCCCGCACGAGTCAGTTTTGCTGGTGGTACAGAAATATGGGTAGAGGATGTCTTAAATATTGGCGTAGATCCCGTTTATCTCCTAGATACATTAAAAACTAAATTTCTCGCTGTTGGGGGAAAGTTGTTAGAAAATACACCTTTTACTGAAGCAACAGTTCATCCAGAAGGAGTCATAGTTAACAACCAATACAAAACTAAATTATTAATCGACGCAATGGGAAATTTTTCTCCCATTACCCGCCAAGCCCGCCAAGGTAAAAAACCAGATGCTTTATGCTTAGTTGTGGGAAGTTGCGCCCAAGGTTATCCAAAAAATACCACCGGCGACTTGCTATTTTCCTTCACACCCTTAGAAAATCAATGTCAATACTTTTGGGAAGCTTTCCCCGCTAAAGATGGGAGAACGACTTACTTATTCACCTACATGGATGCAGAACCACAGCGCCTGACTTTAACCGCATTATTTGAGGAATATCTGCGACTGCTACCAGAATATCAGGGTGTGGAATTAAACCAATTACAATTTCAACGAGCGCTGTTTGGCTTCTTTCCTTCCTATCGCCAAAGTCCCATTCAAACCCCTTGGGATCGCCTGTTAACAGTGGGAGACAGCAGTGGTAGTCAATCTCCCTTGAGTTTTGGCGGATTTGGGGCGATGGTACGTCACCTCAAGCGGTTAACATTCGGCATTCATGAAGCACTAGAAAGCAATCAATTATCTGCCCAAAATTTAGCCCTCCTGCAACCCTATCAACCCAATCTGACAGTCACCTGGTTGTTTCAACAAGCTATGAGTGTGGGGATAAATCAAAAAATTGCCCCAGAGCAAATTAATCAACTACTCAAGGCGGTATTTGAGGAAATGCAGCAACTGGGAACACCAGTCTTAAAACCGTTTTTGCAAGATGTGGTACAGTTTTCGGGACTAACACAAACACTCTTAAAAACCGGTTTATTTCATCCAGGATTAATTGCCAAAATTATTCCCCAAGTCGGTTTACCGAATTTACTTGATTGGCTAGTGCATTACAGTAATTTAGGGATTTACACAGCTTTATTTAAGTTAAGTCCCATGTTAGAAACATGGATAAAAAATCAGCCCATTGAACAACAATATTATTGGCATCGTTTAGTTGACGCTTGGAAATATGGTTCCGGTGGTGACTACTACCGCCGTGAAGTCAAAAGTCCTACTCTCTAGGCTTTTCATGGATTTTGAATCAGCAGTCCTGACTCCTGTACGGGCGGGTTTACTAAGGATTTAGACGAACCCAAACTGGTTACTTAAACCCACCCCTCCTCACTTTCTACTCAGCACTCAGCACTCAGCACTTTGCTATGGTGTGTTTCAGCTAAATCTAAAAGTTCTTGTGTAGTTAAACTCCGTTTGTTCTCCATAGATGCTTGTCGCACTGCCTCTAAAACGGATTTCATGGCTTCTGGGTTCAGAGAAATACCATGTTGCTCCAGTACGTTGGATAATAGATGCCGTCCAGAATGCTTACCCAATACCAAACGTCTTTCTCCGCCTACCTCTTCCGGGGCAAATGGTTCGTAAGTATGAGGATTTTGTAGTACACCATGAGCATGAATACCTGATTCGTGAGCAAAACTATTTTCGCCGACTATTGCTTTCCAGGGATGCACATTATACCCTGATGCTGATGCTACAAGTCGGGAGATTTCCAGTAAGCGAGAAGTATCAATACCTAAATTAGTATTATGGATACGTTTGAGAGCCATGACGATTTCTTCTAAAGCGGCATTTCCGGCTCTTTCGCCTAAACCATTGACTGTTGTATTCACTGATAAAGCACCCGCTTTCATGCCGGCTAGAGCATTAGCAGTTGCTAAACCAAAATCATTGTGTGTGTGCATTTCCACTGGTATTGATAATGCTGCTACTAATTGTTTAACTTGTGTGTAAGTTGTGAAAGGTTCCAGAATTCCTACGGTGTCACAAAAGCGAAACCGTGATGCACCACATTCTTGAGCATAAAGCGCTACATCCAAGAGAAATTTTGACTCGGCTCTAGAAGAATCTTCTCCGCCTACGGACACAAACAATCCATGATCAAGGGCAAAGCTAATACTATCTCCCAGTTTCTCTAAAACTATCTGCCATTTTCCCTGAAATTTAGCAGCAATTTGGATCGCAGACACAGGTATAGATATATGCACTCGTCGCAAACCACAATCTATACAAGCTTGAATATCAGAAATTACGGCGCGATTCCAACCAAGGAGGTCAGCTTGCAAACCTAAGTCAGCAATTGTTTTTATGGCGTGTTGTTCTGTTTCACCCATTGCAGGAGTCCCGATTTCTAACTCATGGACTCCAATAGCATCAAGTAATTGCGCGATCGCTATTTTCTCCTTCAAGTTAAAAGCCACACCAGCCGCTTGTTCACCATCACGCAGGGTTGTGTCGTTGATCACAGTTTGATCCATTTCCGTAATGCCTCTGTTATCATAATTAATATACAAAGTTTTTATCAATAAATAAGTAAAACTACAATTATGCGCCAAAATTATTGAGCAAATTTAGAGTCAATCCTGTTTTTTGCCATGTCCTTTTTTGGTAAAAATTATAATGCAGATATGCTTGTTTTCCCTGCTTGATCTGCTCAGATGACTTTCTCCTCCCTGACACCAGAGGGGGTTGTGACTCAATCAAGAACCGCTAGAGGAGTTAGATCATAAAATTGTCGTAAGTATGCTATGGGAGGTAGTGTTTGCTCTCCTTTAGATGGAGGTATTGGTGACAAAATGAATTTACCATTTGGCAGGTATGTTGTGTCAGCAATTATGGCTCTCCTTAATTGAGAAATTGCACGGCTGAACCATGAAAACAAACTCACCAGTAATCAGCACATACTGAGTTTGTAGGGGCATTTATTAAGTATGATGCTGAATTATTATTTCTCTATAACTATGAAATTATGTAGAGAATCTTCAAATTTGAAGCCAGCCAAAAATTTGGGAGCTTTCGCCCCAAGATTAGCATTTTTGAATTACTTGGAAATATCAAGAATTATTGCAAATTCCCCAGCTAACCACCGACTAAGCGCTTTAATTACTGTATTAATTCCAACTTTTGATCTCTGATTTCATGAGGTCAGAAATATGAAAAACGCCTTTAAACCAATGTTTCAAGCAATTATGAATAGATTATTTTTCGTGTAAACAAATACAAGATTGATACAGGCGATCGCTTAAATATTTCACGTGGGTGGTTTCACCCCCTTCAGATCAAAGGATGAATTAGTGTAATCTCTGAAAGTAAAAGATCATCTATCCCTAATTCAACAATACAATGGGTTTGAGAACTACAAAAATTTCCTCATCTGCCCAGCTTGTATAGCACTGAGGCTATAGCCAGTAAAGAATTTTGTTTTATCCAAGCATCTTTTTATTCAGTAATCAGATTTATCGCCTTTTTTGACTCCATCACCAAAGGTAACTCACAAATTTCGACCTATAACTTGCGCTATGTAGTTCTGATGTCAATCAGATAGTGAAAACCGATGAATTAACTATGAGATTTAACAATCAGCTAATTGATGCGCCTAACTTCTATCATGCTATTGACCAATGTCCTTTAACGATTAGCCCTGATAGTTATGTAGTCGATGCCATTATCTTGATGAGTCAAAAACCCAGGATAAACCCGTCACTAACCCCCTCAAATTATCAGTTAGTTGACAGTAACGGTAATCGTCAGACTAATACCTGTGTTTTAATTGTAGACCAAGGACAGATATTAGGTATATTTACAACTACAGATATAGTTAGAATTACGGCTAATTACATTAATTTATCTCAAACAACAATAGCTGAAGTGATGGTAAAGCAAGTGATTACCCTGACACCATCCCATCCCCAGGATGTCTTTACAGCTTTGTCGTTATTGCGTCAGCATCAAATTCACCATCTGCCAATTTTAGACCAACAGAGTCAATTAGTCGGGCTGGTCACTGAAACCTCCTTGCTCAAAACCTTTGATCCCCTAAATAGGGTGAGCATGATCAAAACCTTACCGCAAAATCTACAGCCAGTAGAAGTAATCGGTTATCAAAGTTATGGTCAATTAACAACATGGTTGGACGCACAAACGCTGGAAGTTATCCAAGTTAATGAAGAACTTCAGCAAACCCTCGAAGAACTTCAAGTAGTGGAAGAAGAACTACGGCAACAAAACGAAGAACTAGCCGTAGCTCGTGAAATCGCTGAATTAGAACGTCAGCGTTATCAGGATTTATTTGAGTTCGCTCCTCATGGTTATTTAGTCAGTGATGCCGAAGGTGTGATTCGAGAAGCTAACCATGCAGCAGCTACATTGCTGTGTGTAAAGCAAAATTTTTTGGTGGACAAACCATTAGCTATATTTATTGCTGAACAAGACCGTCACGAATTTATTACCCAACTACAAACATTACACGAGATAGAAAACTGGGAAATTCACCTCCAGCCACAAGGTAGTTTATCTTTCCCTGCGAGTTTGAGAGCTGCGGCTATATATAAACAGGGTAAGCGAGTGGGTTGGCGCTGGTTGCTGTGTGACATTAGTTCCTGCAAACAAGCAGAAGCGGCGTTATATCAAGCCAGCGATGAATTAGAAAATCGAGTAGTAGAACGCACAAACGAACTTCTCATATCTAACGCGCTTTTACAAACAGAAATTACGGAACGCCAACGTGCCGAACAGTCATTGCAGCAAAGCGAGAAACTTTATCGCCAGCTAGTGGAAACTCAAACCGACTTGATTATCCGCATAGATTTGCAGGGAAAAATTACTTTTGCAAACACAGTAGTGTGCCAAGCATTGGGGCAACAAAATGAACAGTTACTTGGTCAGTGGGTTTTTCAGTTTTTCCATGCCGATGACTTGTCTCAAATGACAGAAAATCTCAAAAAATTGCTCTGTCCACCCCATGACTTGATTACTGATGAAAAACGTCTGTTGACAGTTGATGGCTTGCGCTGGCTACAGTGGAAGATTGCCGCAATTAAGAACGAAACTGGAGAGGTAGTGGAATTGCTGGGAGTTGGCAGAGACATTACCGAGCGCAAGCAGATGGAAGAATCACTGCGAGAGAGTGAGGCGCGACTAAATTTAGCCTTAGAAGCCACTAAAATGGGGATTTGGGACTGGGATCTCCTCACCAATCAAGTAGTATGCTCTGCTAATATGGCACTCCTTTATGATTTGCCTCATACTTCTAGTTCAGAAACCATAGAAGACTTTTTTAAGTTAGTTCATCCTGAAGACAGGCAATGTTTGTCTGAGATGATCACTCGCAGTTTGGCGGAGAAAAGTGAATATCAAGGTGAATTTCGGGTTGTTTGGCTGGATGGCAGTATTCATTGGCTCAGTGGCAACGGTAAAGTCTTTTGTAACGAACAGGGGCAGCCCATACGGTTGATCGGTACAACTAGGTGCATCGGCGATCGCAAAGAAGCAGAAGCAGCACTGCAAGCCAGTGAAGAACGTTATCGTTCAGTGGTTGCTGCTATGCAGGAGGGGATTATGATCCAAGACGCTAAGGGCAATATAACTGCCTGTAATGCCAGCGCCCAAAGAATTTTGGGACTTTCTGTTGACCAAATACTTAAGCACACCTCTGACGAACCTGGCTGGCAGACTATCAAAGAAGATGGTTCTCCCTTTCCTGGTGAAATACATCCATCAATGATTTCTTTGCGTACCGGCAAACCCTGCTCGAATGTGGTCATGGGAATTTATCAGCCTAATAGACAACTAACCTGGATTTCTATTAATTCCCAACCCTTATTTTATGATCATGACCCCGTTCCTTACGCCGTAGTCACTTCTTTTACTGACATTAGCGAGCAGCAAGCAGCGCTACGCGATCGCAAACAAGCACAAGAGAAAATTAGCGAACAGGCAGCCTTACTTGATATTGCTACCGATGCGATTTTAGTGCGAGATTTCCACAGCAAAATCCTATTCTGGAATCAAGGTGCAGAGCATATATATGGTTGGTCAGTAGAAGAGGCTTTAGGCAAAGATACACAAGAACTTTTTTGCAAAAAAAATTCGCCGCAACTCAAAGCAGCCCTCAAAGCTGTAATTGAATCTGGTTCGTGGCAGGGTGAGTTACACAAAGTTACGAAATCCGGTCAAGAAATTATTGTCGCCAGCCGTTGGACACTGATGTATGATGCCACAGGACAACCAAAATCCATTCTGTCTGTTGATACTGATATTACAGAAAAAAAGCAACTTGAAGAGCAGTTTTTCCGCGCTCAAAGATTGGAAAGTCTTGGCACTTTAGCCGGCGGAATTGCTCACGACTTGAATAATATCTTGACACCTATTTTGGCAGCATCTCAACTGCTACAGGTGAGATTCGCTCAAGACAAAGAACATTATCACCACCTCCTAGCAATTATTGAAAACAACAGCAAACGAGGGGCGGCTTTAGTTAAACAAGTTTTGTCATTTGCGCGAGGATTTAAGGGAGAACGCACTATAGTTCAACTCAAACATCTGATTACGGAAATTACTCAGATCACCAAACAAACATTTCCCAAATCTATCGAATTTACCATCACCATACCAGAAGATTTGTGGGCTGTTTCTGGAGATGCGACACAGCTGCATCAAGTGTTAATGAATCTGGTCGTGAATGCCCGTGATGCCATGCCAGAAGGTGGTATGGTCAGCATTTCTACGAAAAATATGTTTATTGATGAAGCCTATGCCCGGATGAATATTGATGCCAAAGTTGGACATTATGTAGTGATGACTATCACCGATACGGGAATGGGGATAGCACCGGAAATATTAGATAAAATTTTTGATCCATTTTTCACCACAAAAGATGTCGGTAAAGGCACAGGATTGGGGCTGTCAACAGTGCTGGGAATTATCAAAAGCCACGGCGGGTTTATGAATGTATCTAGCACAGTGGAGCAGGGCAGTCAATTTCAGATGTTTTTACCTGCTGTAGAAGTTAAACAACCCATCGATATCAATCATGTAGAGATAGTTCCAGGACAGGGAGAACTAATTTTATTTGTAGATGATGAAGTTGAAATTCAAGAAATTGGGAAAATTGTTCTGGAAAAATACAATTATCAAACTCTCATTGCTAGTAATGGCATTGAAGCGATCGCACTTTATGCCCAGCACAAACAGCATATCAGTGCAGTTTTAATGGATCTCATGATGCCGGAAATGGATGGAATCACCGCCATTCGCACCTTACAAAAAATGAACCCACAGGTAAAAATCATTGCTTGTAGCGGCATTAACTCTATGGAAACTTTGACAGATGCAAATCATACCACTGTCCAACTAGTTGTTTCCAAACCCTACACAGCCCCCGATTTAGTAAATAGTTTGCACCATGTACTGAGTAAAAAGTAGCTGATCGTCGTTTTGGCTGAAAGAAACTACTTGATTGGCTGTTTTTGTTGCGAAATTGAGAGGGTATAGTTATACTGATTTTGAGATAAATCACCAACGTGTATGTTGTAAGTTCCCGGCATATAAAAACCAGAAATTTCTGGATTGGTTTCAGAGAAAGTATCTGATAACACGCAAAAGCTGCCTCCAGGCCCTTCAATTCGCAGTGTGGGCTGTCCAGATCCTTTAACTGTTAAGCGTAAGTAAGGCAGTGGGTTGGTTACGTGCATAACGTGATTGGGTGTCTTAGCAATGTTGCCGCAATTACTGGGAACTGTGCCTCCAGATGTGCCATTTACAACCAGTGGTTCTGAGTTGGAATTGGGTCTAATTTGCAGTGGTTGTCCTTGAGCGGAGTTTAAATCAGCCAATGCTAAAGTCATCACCAAAGCGGCGGGTGTAAGTAGCCTCAAGATTTTCATAATGACCAATGCCCCCGACTATTTCTAGTGCAGTATTTATATCAATAAGTCTAAGTTTAGAGACGGGGAAAAACTATTCTATGTTCCTCAGTGTTTTATATGAATTTTTATTTATCCTGCAATCTCCAAAAAATAATTTCCAGGATTTGGTAGGTTTGTTGTGGAACTAGTGACTTAGAGTGAAGCTGAAACAATCATGAATCGTCAACATGAAGAAGAATTGCAACGTCGCCTGCAAAATTTAGAGGCAGAAATTAACTCTACATCTCCAGATGTGAGACAACCACCAAAAGACACACAAAAATCGCCATCTGTATTTACCAACTTTAAATCTCAGTTAACAAAACTGCAACTTTGGTTTCAAAACTTGAACGGGATCACCAAAGTGATAGTTGCTGGTGTGGGGGTAATATTGGGATTTGCGATGCTTCAAGCAGTGCTAACACTGGTGGCATCTTTGATCAGTGTGGCATTGTTAGCATTCTTAGTGTATCTTGGGTACAAATTTTTTGTATCTGGTAGCTGGCAAAAAAGGCAATAAGCAATAGCGATGAAAACAGTGTTGATGGCTCAAAACTTGGAAAAATCAGCACTTTGCTATATATTCCAACTGCGCCGAGAGCCACTTAAAGATAAATTCAAAGGAATTATGCAATGGCGACCCCAATTGTGAGGAAAAATACCAGTCAATCTAGCCAGTCTAACAAACCGGAAAAAGCCAAGTCATTGCCATTAAACTCTAGGCGTTTGGCTGCATGGGCAACTGAAATCAGCTTAGTCGTAGTTAGTGGGCTAGTTCCCTTTGGACTTGGTGTTTATGTCAATTCTCGCAGCGATCTCAATCGTGTGCCACTTCATCCAGTATTGGTAGTCACAGAAAGAGCGATCGCCCAACCCTTGGCTTTACCTGTAAGCTATGGTATTCGCAACGTCGCAGCCCCGACAAATTTTTTGTGGCTCATAGCCTTGTTAGCCCCTGTCACTCTTTCATGGTGGCAATTATATTTACTGGGAAAAACAGGTAGTACTATTCCCAAGCGCAAATTTGGTGTGCGAGTTGTCAACGAAGTAGGCAAACCAGCCGGTTTAGTAGCAGTTGCCGCACGGGAAGGAATTGGTCGCTGGACTGTACCTGTTTCCATTGCCTATATTCTTTGGCGCTACAGTTTTGCTTTTCCCAATTTAGGATTGTTCACATTTTTGGCTGTATTGATGGTGCTGGGAGAAGGGCTGGCCTTACCTGCACGTCGAGGTCGTCGCGCCCTGCATGACTGGTTAGCAGGTACATATACAATTGATGCCAATATTCCCTTGCCATTATCTGCTCAGGTGAATAAATCTCCAGTCACGCAGTCCGGGGAGGAATTAGCCCCTGTATCAATGTCTATGCTCACAGGGGAAAGCACAAATACTACTACTCTATGGCGACGGATGCGGCAAAACCCTAGCCGGACTTTGTTTGGGGTAGCGCTAGTCAGCATGATAGCCGTGCTAGGAACTTTAGTCGCCACCCAAGTTTATATCCAAACTCAACAAACCCGGCGGGAAACCAAGCAAATCAATAGCCAAAAATTTCTGGCTCTTGTAGAAACATTGAATCCTAACTCTGGTGCTAACACAGAGGAACGCCAAACTATAATTCTGGCAATGGGTGGAGTCAACGATCCTGATGCCATCCAATTTCTCACAGACCTGCTGGTTCAAGAAACTGACCCCATCATTCTGAAAACAATTCAACAAGCTTTAGCCACTGTGGGACTCAAAGCTATTCCAGAATTAAAAATTAAAAACCAGTTTTTAGCAGGTGAATTAAAGGGTAGCACTGCATCTTCAGAACGGCAATTGCGAGAACAGCAGTTACATATTAACCAGCAGACAATCAACAAAATTCTGAGTGTCTACAGCGCCCAAACCGCAGGTGTTGATCTCAGTCAGGCTGAATTAGGACAAAGTGGCACTCCAGAAACTTCATTTTTTAACTTGGTCTTAGATAACGTTGATTTGTCGGGAATTAACCTCAAATCGGCAAATCTTAACCAAGCCAATTTTAAAGGTAGTATCTTTCGCGCACCTGGTGAGGATGGACGCTGGGATACTTTTGACGATGCGATCGCTGATTTGAGCCAAGCTCAAATGAAACAAGTCAATTTCACTGATGCTAATCTCAGTCGCGTGATCATGAATCGGAGTGATTTAAGCCGCGCTACCCTCAATAGAGCTAATTTATCTCATGCCCGTTTAATTGCTGCTGATCTCAGTAGCACCCAGCTAGTGGGAGCCAATTTGCGGGGTGCATTCTTAGAGAAAGCCAGCTTCACTGGGGCTGATATCGGTGATGCTAAGTTCAACGAAGCCAATTTGTATGCGGCGCGTTTAAGTCGAGTCATTGCCATCGGCACACATTTATCCTATGCCAACTTAGCTAATACTGATTGGCGAGGAGCAGACTTATCGGGAGCCTATTTAGACCGGGCTAATCTCAGCAATGCTAACCTCAGCGCCACTCGACTTACTGGTGCTGTTTTGCGCTCCGCTAAACTAGAAAATACCAACTTAGAAAATGCTGACCTGAGTTTTGTCGATTTACGGGGAGCAAATGTCGCAGGTGCTGATTTTAAAGGCACAGTTCTCGCTCCTGTCCCACAAAATCCCGCCGACCAATTTGTGCAAATGCCAGAGTTAGGCTCAGTCTCTGCTGTAGTCCAAGGTGTTGATTTTTCTCAAGCCAAAAATTTAGACCGTCGGCAAATAGCTTACATTTGTACCCAGGGCGGTTTACATTCTAGTTGTCCGTAGAAATGGGGAATGCGGTAATTAGTTGTAGGTAAATTATTACCTAATTAATCAATAATAGCGGTAATATTAAGTATTCAAATGAACTGATAACGTTCAAGATGGTGTGAGGTTTCCAATAATGAAGCATCTTTACTCTTCGGTTACAGCTTTAGCAACTGGTACGGTCTTGAGTGTCGTGATGATCGCAATTAAACCAGCCCAAGCTCAGGTAGCTTATGGTAGTTATGTCGGTGTAGGGCCAACTGTTGGCCTTACTGATGGTGTTCAAGTTGGGGGTGTTATAGCTGTGCGTTACAAACTGCTAGAATCACCAATTTCTTTCCGCGCTCAAGCTTTAGTAGGAAGAAATACCGCAGTTGTACCCACGGTTTCTTATGATGTCCCCATCAACTGGCAAACAGATGCTTACTTAGGCGCTGGTTTAGTGTTAGCTGGTGGTGGTGATTCTTCTCCTGTGGGCAACAAAATCAGTTTTGCTTTACAACCAGGAATTGATTATGTTATGCCAAATAGTAAAACTGTGATTTTTGGTAACGCCATCATTGCTTTTGATGCTTACCGTGAAGGTTCTGGTGGTGCGGCTATCTCTGTGCAAGGTGGTGTTGGTTATAGATTTTAATATTTTACCAATAAATTTGATCCCCGTACTGTAGTGGCGGGGTTTATTTTGTTGATTTAGCAATTTCATTTTTAGGGATGCCCTTAACTACAAATAACTACAAATTTTTGCTCTTGTGAAATTTAACGTCAGATATTTTTTAATCAAACTACCGAGAATTTCAATTCCTTGCTCAATATCTTCTGGTGTGTGGCAAAAGTTCAAGCGCATTGCTTGATAACCTCGTCCTGGAAAAAATACAGACCCATTGGCAAGAAGGATATTGTGGGATAAGGCCTCTCGACAAATTGCTTGAATCGGTAAATAATCGGGCAGATGAATCCACAAAAATAAACCACCTTTGGGAATAGTCCAAGCGATTGAGCGGAGCGCAGTGCAGGAGGCGATCGCATCGGGAAAATAATGTTCTAGTGCTTGCAACATCATGTTCCGTCCTTGCAAATTGCTAGTGCGTAAACGACTCAGGTGACGGCGGTAATGTCCCGAACCTAAAAACTCGCTGACAATTGCCTGAGATACCGTAGAAACGTGCAAGTCATTGAGTAATTTTTGTTTCACTAAATGCTGATGATGTTCCCCTGTCACCACCATGTAACCGACTCTTAATCCTGGCATGAGGGTTTTGGAGAATGTACTGATGTAGGTAACTAAATTGTGGTGATCGCTGGCCTTAATGGGAGCAGGAACAGGTTCAAAATTTAACCCTTCATAAGCATTATCTTCCAAAATCGAACATTCGTACTGTTGTGCTAATGCCAGTAATTTTTGACGATGTTCCTGGTTAGTTGTAATCCCTGTGGGGTTATGTAGAGTGCTGATAGTGTAGATTAATTTTGGTCGGTGACTGTTGAGATATTGCTCTAGTAATTCTAGATTCATTCCCTGTGCAGTCATGGGAATTCCTATAACTTTAGCGCCTAAGTTTTCCAGAATACCTAAAGCACCATGATAAGTTGGTGTTTCCACAATCGCCCAATCCCCTGCTTGGAGATAGTATTGCATTGCTAGAGATAATGCTTGTTGTGAACCAGTAGTAATAATTATTTCTTCGGGAGAAACTACTAATCCTGTTTGCACTAACATTTGAGCAATTAACTGTCGCAGGAGAAGTTGTCCTTGAGGCAAGTCTTCTTTAAACAGGATATCTCCAGCTTTGGCTAAAGCACGTTTGGCAACTCGTTGTAGATTTGCTAACCCAGGATTATGGGGAAAACCTGAGCTGAAATCTATCATATCTGCTTGCCGTCGAGCCTGAATGGAAGCTGTATATTGTTCTAGAAAAGATCCTCCCCCTTGAGAAATTATTACCTCTTGGGCTGGGGCAAAGTAAGAAATTCGGTTAAAACCAGGGCTAAAGGTGGGGTTAACAAAATATCCTGAACCTTGGCGAGCATGAATCAATCCATCGACTTCTAGGAGACTATAGGCTTCAATTACAGTTAACTTGTTGACTTGAATACTTTCGGATAAAGCCCTAATTGAGGGCAGTTTTTGTCCAGCCGTGATTTTGCCAGATTGAATTAAACGGCTCAAATAACTGCGAATTTGCAAGTAAATAGGGTTTTGTGAGTGCCGATCTAGAGGAATAATCACAGCGTCACCCTTCCTTAACGAAGAAAGTAGGAGAATACAGGCAATATAAAGGATTTTTCTGGGCTTTAACCAGTACAGTTGCGTTGAATTTGACTATAACAGTGAGAAATGCGGCGACTGTACCAGACTAAATTGGCTAAATCTGTACCTTCCCACATAGCTATTAGTCAGGGAATCTAGAAGGTATAAGTGGAGAAAAAATATTGTTATGAAGATAATTGAAGTATGGTTGCAGCTAAAGTCCAAACTGCAAAAATTAGTTACTGCACTATCAGCTAGTTCAGAATTGCAAGTTTGGCAAAAAAGCGATCACTATGGTCATATTTATTGGCGCGCCTACAACCCCATCACAGGCCGCTCGGCTTGTTTTGGCTCGGAAGCAGAAATGCGAATATGGATTGAGATGCAATATTACCAAGAAATGTAACGATCAGAATTGATTTCTCCAAGAGTATAATCATCATCATAAATATGAACCAGTCATTGATTATGCCATCTATCAATTCTTCTAATACAAATGATCTACTTCGTTACCGTCCTCGCCGTCTGCGCCGGACTGAAGCTTTACGAAAAATGGTCAGGGAAACAATTCTGAGCGTTAACGATTTAATTTATCCCATGTTTGTGACAGAGGGAGAAGGCCAGAAAGTTGAGATCGCTTCCATGCCTGATTGTTATCGCTTTTCTTTAGATTTATTGTTAAAAGAAATTAAGGAAGTGTATGATTTGGGGATTAATGCGATCGCACTGTTTCCTGTAGTTCCAGAAGAGCTAAAAGATGATACTGGGACTGAAAGCTTTAACCCAGATGGATTGGTACAACGAACTGTCAAAGCTATTAAAGAAGCAGTTCCCGAAATTATTGTCATGACTGATGTTGCCCTTGACCCCTTTACAACTCATGGGCATGATGGTTTAATCGATGACCAGGGTAATATTTTAAATGACCCGACAGTGGAAGTTTTGGTGAAAATGGCAGTTTCCCAAGCAGCAGCCGGGGCAAGTTTTGTTGCACCTTCTGACATGATGGATGGTAGAGTCGGCGCAATTCGTCGGGCTTTAGATGCAGCAGGCTACATAGATGTGGGAATTTTGGCATATTCTGCTAAGTATGCTTCTGCCTATTATGGCCCGTTCCGGGATGCTTTAGATTCTGCACCAAAATTTGGTGATAAAAAGACTTATCAAATGGATGCAGCTAATGCTAGAGAAGCTTTGAAAGAAGTGGAATTAGATATTGCTGAGGGAGCAGATATGGTCATGGTTAAACCTGCTTTGGCTTATCTAGATATCATTCATCAAGTCCGCAAGGCCACGAATCTGCCGGTGGCAGCATATAACGTTAGTGGTGAATACGCCATGATTAAAGCGGCGGCACGTATGGGTTGGATTGATGAGAAAAAAATAATTTTAGAAACTTTAACCAGTATGAAACGTGCTGGTGCTGATTTAATTTTAACTTATTTTGCCAAAGAAGTGGCTTTAATGTTGGCGTAAGTAAAAATACAGTGTTACTAGTAAACCAACCACAAAATCTCTTATTATAGGGGGTTGAGAGGCGATTTCCAGAGTGAGACTCTAACCAGTAAGAACTCAGGATGAGAAAATCAAGACTTTTTCTATATTAGAGACTACTATTTTTAGTCCCGTAAACGCATAATAGAAATGTGACTGATTTGTTCGCCCCTCTACAATCATTGAAAGAAGGACACTGGTTCAAGCTGATTTGCGGAGCCAGCTTCCAACATCTACCGGCAGTCAGAAGTTTAACACTAGCCTATACATTGGCAGGTGCTGACTGTATAGATGTGGCAGCTGACCCAGCAGTTATAGCAGCAGCGCAGGAAGGTTTACAAGTAGCTAGGCATTTAATCAAGGATGCAAAGCAGCGAGGTTACGGCTATAGAGGTAATTTACCTTTTTTAATGGTCAGCCTGAACGATGGAGAAGACCCCCATTTTCGCAAAGCTGAGTTTAACTCTACTGAATGCCCCACAGATTGTCCTAGACCATGTGAAACAATTTGCCCAGCTCAAGCGATCGTTTTTAAGCAGAGGGATGACACTTCGGCTGCGCTCAGTGTGAACTTTTCAGGAGTCGAAGCTCAAAAATGCTATGGCTGTGGACGTTGCATACCAGTTTGCCCATATGGTAAAATTTATACAAAATCATATATGTCCAGTGCTGGAGCGATCGCACCATTGGTAATGTCAAAGGTTGTAGATGCTATAGAAATTCACACAAAAGTCGGACATTTGGCAAAATTTCAGCAATTATGGCAAACAATTTCACCGTGGGCTGACCAACTCAAGGTGTTGGCCATTAGCTGTCCTGATGGCGATGGCATGATTGACTACCTACAAGCAATTACTGAACTAATTACCCCATTGCGTAGCGCCTTAATTTGGCAGACAGACGGCCGTCCTATGAGTGGTGATATTGGAGATGGCACTACGTTAGCAACGGTGAAACTAGGGCAGAAAGTTTTGACAGCTAAGTTACCGGGATATGTGCAGTTAGCAGGTGGCACTAATCGCTACACCATTGTTAAGTTAAAGGCCATGGGACTGTTGAAAAGTGTAGAGTACCAACCTCAGCCTCATGTTGCCGGAATTGCTTACGGTAGCTACGCCCGTGTGCTGCTGTCACCAATTCTCGATCAGTTAGAGAATCAGGAGGTGAGTCAAACCAGTGTAAAGGCGAAAGTTCGCCTGGAAGCAAAACCCGAATTACTCTGGCCAGCAGTCAAGCTTGCCCATTCCCTGGTTTCCCAGATCAAGTCACAGCAGGAGCGCTAATCGCTTGTTCCTGATCTCTAAAAACGTCACCATAGAAAGCATGACGATTAAAGAAGACCTTCAAAAGTTATTAGACATTTTACCCCAAGACCTGCGGCAAGTCCTAGAGAGTCATCCCCAAAGAGATAGTTTAGTTGAAGTGGTCTTGGATCTGGGTCGTTGCCCAGAGGCTCGCTTTCCTAATCAAGCTGAGTATCTGAGCGAAACACCCGTCACTCAAGCCCAAATCGATGATTGCATTCAGCGAGTCGGAACCTTTAGCGGAGATAATCGAGCCGGAATTGAGCTAACTTTGCATCGTATCAGTGCTATTCGTAACCGTAGTGGTAGGATTATTGGCTTGACCTGTCGCGTAGGCCGGGCAGTATTCGGCACTATTGGCATGATTCGTGATTTAGTAGAAACTGGTAAATCAATTCTCATGCTGGGGCGGCCAGGTGTGGGTAAAACTACAGCTTTACGAGAAATTGCCCGTGTTTTAGCAGATGATTTCCATAAGCGAGTAGTAATTATTGACACCTCAAACGAAATTGCTGGTGATGGTGATGTACCTCACCCGGCTATCGGTCGTGCGCGGCGGATGCAAGTTGCACAACCAGAACTTCAGCATCAGGTAATGATTGAGGCCGTGGAAAACCATATGCCAGAAGTCATTGTCATTGATGAAATTGGTACAGAACTAGAAGCTTTAGCAGCTCGTACTATTGCGGAACGGGGTGTACAGTTAGTTGGTACTGCCCACGGAAACCAAATTGAAAACCTGATCAAAAACCCCACCCTTTCTGATTTGGTTGGCGGTATTCAGGCTGTGACTTTAGGGGATGACGAAGCCAGAAGGCGGGGTAGTCAAAAGACGGTTTTGGAACGCAAAGCTCCTCCCACTTTCGAGATTGCTGTGGAAATGTTAGAACGACAACGCTGGGTAATTCATGAAAGTGTTGCGGATACTGTAGATACTTTGCTCAGAGGTCGTCAGCCTAGCCCACAAACTAGAACTGTGGATGAGCAAGGCAAGGTGGCTGTAACACGGCAGTTATCAGTAGTTAACGGTCGAGGTGGGCAAGTTTCCCCAAGAGAAGAATCCTTTCCTCCAGCCCGACCGACTAATGGCTGGCGTTCATCAGGACAAATGGTAGCATTGCCACCTTTGTCTTTAGAACGGGAGCGAATAACTGGACGTACTGAGTTTGACCGCTTACTGGATGAGTCTTTTAACTACTCTGAGAGTGTTGATTTTAAGACCAGTAGACACTCAGGGCCAAATGGTGAAGATTTGCCATTACACATTTATCCCTATGGTGTCAGTCGCCACCAGTTAGAACAGGTGATTGGTGTATTAACTTTGCCAGTGGTCTTGACAAAAGACATTGATACTGCTGATGCAATTTTAGCACTGCGATCGCACGTCAAAAACCAAGCGAAATTACGGCAAATGGCTAAAGCCCGTCATGTGCCAATTCATATCATTAAGTCTAGTACAATTCCGCAGATCACCCGTGGTTTGCGGCGGTTGCTGAACATTGAAGACCCGGATATGACAGATGACCGAGAATTGCAATTGTTTTTACACAGTGGCACTGATGACGAGATGGATGCTTTAGAAGAAGCTAGACTTGCTGTAGAGCAGATTGTCATTCCCAAAGGACAACCAGTGGAGTTACTGCCCCGTTCTTCGCCAGTACGTAAAATGCAGCATGAGTTGGTAGAACACTATCGACTCAAATCTGATAGTTTTGGTGAAGAACCAAATCGGCGTTTGCGGATTTATCCAGCGTAAAAGAGGAAAGGGGGCAGGGGGCAGGGTGCAGGGGAGAAGAGGAAAGGTTATTAAGTAACCGGAAGTTTAAAGTAATTTCTTGCTCGCTGCTCCCTGCTTCTTACACTGGACTGACTTTGGCTCGATACAGTAGCTTGTCGCCTTGTAGATAGCCTGTGTAACGTACTTTCACTGTTTCACCTGGTTGGGCTGTTCCTTCTATTAATTGGTGCATTTGGGGATTATATGGTATTTCTGCTCCCACTGGTGCGATCGCTTCTATTCCCCAATCCTGTAATAATCTTTCTAAGGGTTTTTGCACCAAAGGCACAATTTTAATTGCAGCTAACTGGGGATTTTCCGTAGCTTTCTGGGCTGCTGTCGGCCATTGTAATAATAAAGATTCCAGCAATTGTAAACTCGACTGCTGGAATTCTTGTTTTAAGATTTCTCGTTGTTGTTCTAATTGCCGGAGCGATCGCTGGTATTCTGTTTTTAATTCTGCAATCTCTTTTTCGCTGGTTAGTGAAAAATCAGAAGAAGGGGAAATGGGGAGTGCTGAAAAAGTTTCGAGTAATTCACTCAACGAAATCTTGAACACTTGCGATAACTTTAGCAGCACATCTACCCGCATTTGTTCTAGTTTGCCTTGTCGCAGGCGCAAAATTTGACGTTCTGAGACAGCAGCATCACGACTCAACGCTTTAAAACTAGAAATATTTACACGCTGCATCAAATGTTGCAACTTTTGGGTGTCATTAGTCATTAGTCATGAGAAATTTACATACTTCCCCCAATACCTGTAGGGGCGGGTTAATAGATATCATCGACACAACCAGGATACTAATAAACCCGCCCTTACCACACAATACCCAGTCTCTATTCTTCCAGTAAACTTCTCAACATCCAAGCGGTTTTTTCGTGAACTTGCATCCGTTGAGTTAATAAATCGGCGGTGGGTTCGTCGTTAACTTCTTCCAATAGAGGAAAAATAGACCGTGCAGTTCTGACTACGGCTTCTTGTCCTTCCACCAGCAAGCTAATCATTTCTTTAGCTTTGGGAACTCCTGGAGTTTCTGGAATTGAACTCAGTTTGACATATTCGCTGTAGGTTCCTGGCGCAGTGTGTCCCAATGCTCTAATTCTTTCGGCAATCAAATCAACAGCTAAGGCTAGTTCTGTATACTGAGTCTCAAACATTATATGCAAGGTTTGAAACATTGGCCCTGTAACATTCCAATGAAAGTTATGTGTTTTTAAATACAGGGTATAGGTGTCAGCCAATAGGCGAGACAGCCCCTCGGCAATTTTAGCCCTACTTGCATCGTCAATACCGATATTTACACTTTTGGCTGTTGCTTGAGATGACATATTTTTCCCCTAATTGGTTATGTGTTTGAGAAATCTAACGTCTAACATCTATTAACTCATGCCAAGTGCATCTTGAGGACGCTAAGTGGCGCTTTACGGACTCTGGCGACAATTGTTTCTTTGCCTAAGCGCTGACAAGCTTCATAACGGTGACAACCAGAAAAGCCATAATACTCTCCTTCTACTTCTAGAACATCAATGGGTTCTTGCTGGCCAATAGCTGCAATTGATTCCATTAAGGCTTGTACTTTATTGGGGTCGTTTGCACGGGGTAAAGGCCGCTTAATTTGATTTAAGGGAATTTCTTGAACTCTCATGATCAAAAGTTTACTTAACTCGTTTGTTCTGTATCCTTTTCTAAATCATACTCGTTATGACTTTATTATGCAAGGTACATTCTAAGTAAAAATTGATGAATAGGGAATTGAGATGCGATCGCCTTCACAAAAATTAACTTGACAATTACAAAGAAGTGTGTATATGGGGCGGTTAGGCGATCAGCTATGCTGGGCGGTTACGCCATCGCACAATCTCCACAAATGCAACCAACCGCCATGCTTTGGAGACACATTGGAGGTTTAGAGCGACTGGTTGAAGGTTAACTTGGGGGGATGTTCTGCCAAAGTTCAGCTGCGATAAACCTCGATAGATGCCCGACATTAGTTGTCGCAATTACTACATCTGAAACTTCTAGAGTCATGGCTTGAGCCACCAGAATCATATCACCGTCAATCGTTTTATCACCTGCTGTTGGTTGCCCTTGCTGACGAGCTTTTGCCCAAAGTAGTGCAGATTGACGCATTGCAAGGGTTGTAATTGGCAAATATTCAATCAATTTGGCTAAATCATCTAAACGAGCAATGCCTTTTGTTTTGTTTGCTCGCAACAACTCACGGCGAACTTCGTAGTCTGCAATTTCTGGAATGATAATGCGACTTCCTGAACTGAGGTGAAGTTGGAGCCACTGAGTACAAGCAACACTCTGAGAAGACAGTTTGGGATTGGTGATCAGTCCGAGGGGTCCTGTGTCTAATACTATGGCTCGGCTCACCAAGTAATCCCCTTCATTTCAAGTGGAAATAACTTACGTTCAGACAGCCGATCCTCGTCTAACGCATTAATGAGGTACTGACCTGTTTCTTGCTGTTCTTCAACATTCTCATCATCAAGCCAAGACTGAAGCAGATTAACCGATTCAGCTCGCTTTTGTTTTAACAGAATAGAGTCTGTCAAAACTTGCAATGTCACCGCCTCAACCGAAAGCCCTTGTTTGTTAGCTTCTTGCAAAAGATATTGCTCTAATTCTGGTGGTAGGTTAAGGGTTAGGGTCATAAGCCTTTTGGGGAATACAAATTCTATTTTAAAGTAAGCTATGCGATATGTGATCGCACTATTTCCATATCAAGCGATCGTCTGGAATTTTCAGCTTCTACGGATTCAAGGTATTTTTTTGGTATAATTTGACTTGTAGTAAATCTAAAACATTACCTCAAACCTACTCATATTTATTTATACTTTAAATAACTATCATGATCAATGGAGTAGAACTTAGAGAACTTGCTTCCCAAATAACAATAGTAATTGACAGCCCTGAATCAGTTAAGCGACAGATTAAGCAAATTAGTTTTGCTCAGAAAAAACTTAAAATTCTAAAAAAAGAATTATCTCTATCTATACGCAATATCAACCAGGAAGCAGCGCAAGCGAATGCAGATACCCTGCTTTCTGTACTCTCTGATATTTCAGGGAATCGCAAGCTAGCTGGACAAGCGAGAGCCATACAGCGTAAGAAGATTGATAAAAATAAAAAGCAAGTACGTCAACCATATATTGAGTTACAAATGCAAATTGACCAACTAATTTTAGAAGGAGATAGATTG
Organism: Nodularia sp. UHCC 0506; assembly: GCF_034931045.1. Taxonomy (NCBI): domain Bacteria; kingdom Bacillati; phylum Cyanobacteriota; class Cyanophyceae; order Nostocales; family Nodulariaceae; genus Nodularia; species Nodularia sp. UHCC 0506. The sequence continues at coordinate 166,599 of NZ_JAYGHH010000004.1, read as the reverse complement.
AAGCTTTTAGCACAAGAATATTGTTTAGACCCAGAAGGAGTCACAGCACGTATTCAAGCAGAAGAAGAACAAAAAATACTCCGGCATCAAGAACAATTGAAATATGCCGAAGAATTAAAACGGCAACAGGAAGAAGAATTGAAGCAGCAAATTGAAAAACTTAATAGGCAAATGGATTTTTGGGGTGGATATAGTGGATTTATAGCCCTTGTCATGGCCTCTATTGCCTGCGGATTTATTCTGTCTGGTTTCGGAAGGCTTATTCAAGGAATGCAAATAAACTGGTTCTTGACAGTCTTTTGGTTATTAACTTTCATTCTGAGTATTAATTTATTTATTAAAAAGAAGTTTTTTAAATAAAATTAGTTTTTTTTATTTCTATTCAATAACTATTCAGTTCAGTCAAGGCTGACAATTTGTACAAACCTTATTACAGCATATTTCATTTGGGTGAAGTACAATAGGGCGGGCAAGATGCCCACCCTACAAGAGTTTCAACAGAAGAATTTGTACTTCATTTACCTGCAACCTGCTGTATAATCAATTATTGTTAATCATTATAAACTACGCACTATGTATTTATTATGAATCAATCCAACAATACTGGAATTCTGGAAAAGTTTGTCAATACAGTAATGGGGTTGAAACCTGCTAAAGAACAACCTCCCAATGCATCAGCAGCTACCACACAAGAACTAGATATCAACGCAGTTTTAGTTTATAAACTAGGAACTATCCTGCAAATAGGAGTGATGATTCTTGTGTTACTGGGAATGGAAAAATTAATCATGTTGATTGATCAAAATTCTTCCTTTCCCAGTTGGTTCAGCACTGTATTAACTGCATTATTTTTTGCTGTATTAAGTATCCGTTCCCGAATTTTTTCCCTTTTAGATAATACCCGTTCTCGCACAACTTATGACCAGGTAATCAGGCCAAGATGGTCTCCTCCACCTTTAGCATTTCCCATCGTTTGGATGATAATTGCAGTATTGCGGGTAATTTCTTCGGTATTGGTTTGGCAAGAAATGAATCACCAGTTTTTAGTATTACCTTTAATTCTGTTTGTGGTACATCTGGCTTTAGGCGATACTTGGAATACGATTTTTACTGTAGAACGGAGATTAGGCGCTGCTGTTCCTGTCGTGATTTTAGGCCCTTGGTTATCTGCTCTGGTGGTGACAGCAATTTATTGGCAAACAGTTCCTTTAGCGGGAATGATTTTATCTTTTTCCTGTATCTGGTTAACTGTAGCTGCTGCATTGGTATTTAGAATTTGGCAATTAAATGGATCTGAGCCATTGTATCCTTTAAAACTCACACTTGGACAGAAATAATTACTCAAAATTTACCTGCACAGGAAAGCAAGGAAAAATATCTCTGCTCTGTTGAGTTACGCATTAAACATACATGAAAAACGGTAGGGAAGAATTAATTCTCTACCATTTAATTTAGGAATTTAAAACCATAATCTAAGGCTGTTATCTTCTACTATAATTTTTTAATTGTTATTAAACCGCCTTCTATAAATTGTATAGATAGTTCATAGCCATCCAGTAAAGCAGTTCCCAATAAAGGCCGCTTTCCTGTAGCTAAAACATTAACTAATCTTTCTTCACTATTCCAGATAATAACAGCCTCATGTATTGGTATATCTACCCAACTATTATTAGCTAGATTTGCAGGTAGTTCATATAGAAAAGGTAAACCCATTAAAGTGACTGCTGCTGGTGGTAAACTCAGCTCACCTGTAAACCCTGTATCAATTACAAATTCAATAGTAAAATCTGGTTTATTTGGCAGACGAAATATGACGTTAACTGTGGGATGTCCGCTTTTAATAATACCAGTTATCACCGATAGTCACGCTCCATATCACCACAGAAAGAAACAGCGACTTTGTAGCCAATACGCAGTCCATAGAGTCTACCTAGTGGGTTCTTTTTGCGTAAATATCTTGCTGATTCTATACCTGTTTTATCAACTGCATATTCACCTGTCTCTATATCAATAATTACCATTTTACCGATATTTTCTGCGGTTTCTACTTGTTGACGAATGCTATTGTCATATAATTCTTTGGCACGTTTGCCAACTTCTTCGCTGCTGAGGAAAATTGCTTGCATTTTGTTAATTTTTTTGGGTTATTATAGCAACCACCAAGGCAGACTAAACATAAAATTAAGGTTTTGAACCCACGTAGGTGGCCTTCCCTCTGGGAAGACGCTACGCGTAACGTCTGGATGGTTCCGTGACTTCCAGTCGCCTGGTGCAAGATATAAGCTTTGCTATATGTGTTTATTTTAGTTGATTAAGAGTCTTGTTTATAAGAAAACGAGCGAGTTAAAACTACTCTCTACATTTCTGCTCCTCGACGTGACATAAAAAAAACGGTAGAGAACCAAAATTCCCCACCGCTTCTGAAACTTTTACAAATCTTAACTAGGACTCAACGCCTTGGGGTAATAACTCCCGTGTTTGTTGAGAACTAACTTGAACAATGCCATTTTCATCAACATCAACTAAGGCTGTATCGCCATCCTTGATGCGACCAGACAGAATCTCTTCTGCTAGACTGTCTTCTAACAAGCGCATAATCGCTCGACGTAACGGCCTTGCACCGTAACTAGGACTGTAACCTTCCTCAATCAAGCGATCTTTGAAGCGATCGCTCACCTCTAAAGTGATACCCTTCTCAGTAAGACGACCAAATACTTCCTTGAGCATGATTTCAGCAATTTGTGTCACCTCTGGCTTACTCAACTGACGGAAGACGATAATTTCATCTAGTCGGTTGAGGAACTCTGGACGGAAGTATTGCTTTAGTTCTTCGTTCACCAAAGAGCGAATGCGGTTGTATTGAGTCTCGGTAGCATCATCAGCGAATTCAAAGCCGATACCGCCGCCGCCTTTCTCAATCACCTTAGAACCAATGTTAGAAGTCAAAATCAGCAAGGTATTCTTAAAGTCTACTGTGCGTCCTTTGGCATCAGTCAAGCGACCATCTTCCAAAATTTGCAGCAGCATATTGAACACATCGGGGTGAGCTTTTTCGATTTCGTCGAATAGCACCACTGTATAAGGTCGCCGTCTCACAGCTTCTGTTAATTGACCACCTTCGTTATATCCCACATAACCAGGAGGCGAACCAATCAGTTTACTAACTGTGTGGCGTTCCATATATTCCGACATATCCAGGCGGATCATTGCTTCTTCGGAACCAAAGAAGTAAGAAGCTAAGGACTTCGCTAACTCGGTTTTACCTACACCAGTTGGCCCGGAGAAGACAAAACTGGCGATGGGTCGATTGGGATTTTTCAAACCGACACGAGCGCGGCGAATGGCTCTTGAAACGGCTTTCACCGCATCTTCTTGACCGATTAAGCGCTGATGCAAGGTATCTTCCATGTGCAGCAACTTCTCGGATTCCGATTCGGTGAGTTTGTTCACCGGTACGCCAGTCCAGGAAGCGACGATGTGAGCAATATCCTCTTCGCCAACTACAGGTTCATCACCTTCAGTCCCGGTGGCGTTGGTTTTGCTTTGAGCGATCGCCCGGATTTCGGCTTTGATTTCCATTTCGCGATCGCGCAGTTCGCCGGCTTTGTCAAAGTCTTGTCCGCGTACAGCGTCGTCTTTTTCTTTTAAGATTTGACGTAGTTCTTTGTCTAACTCTTTAGCTGCGGGTGGCAATTGGGAGTTAATCAAACGTACCCTCGAACCAGCTTCATCGATTAAGTCGATGGCTTTGTCTGGAAGGTAGCGATCGCTGATGTAACGGTCAGATAATTTGGCCGCCGCTACCAGCGCTTCATCAGAGATTTTTAACTTGTGGTGTTGCTCGTAGCGTTCGCGCAACCCGTGCAAGATTTCAATAGTTTCATCAACTGACGGCTCACCCACCATTACTGGCTGGAAGCGTCGCTCTAAGGCTGCATCTCGCTCGATGTGCTTGCGGTACTCATCTAAGGTTGTGGCTCCAATACACTGCAATTCGCCTCTAGCCAAAGCTGGTTTGAGGATGTTTGCTGCGTCAATGGCTCCTTCCGCCGCACCTGCACCAATTAGGGTGTGTACCTCGTCAATCACCAGAATCACATTACCCGCCGAGCGGATTTCATCCATGATTTTCTTGAGGCGTTCTTCAAATTCACCCCGGTACTTGGTTCCTGCTACTAGCAAGCCAATATCTAGAGTGACTACGCGCTTATCTTCCAGGATATCGGGGATATCTTTGTTGGCAATTCGCGATGCTAAACCTTCAGCGATCGCTGTTTTACCAACCCCTGGTTCACCAATCAATACTGGATTATTTTTAGTCCGGCGACCCAAAATTTGGATCACCCGTTCAATTTCTTTGGCGCGTCCTACAACTGGGTCTAGCTTGTTGTCCGTTGCCATTTGGGTCAGGTTCGAGCCAAATTCATCCAAGGTTGGAGTTTTGGTGCGTCCCGATGGACCAGTGGCTGAAACTTCTGCTGTTTCTCCCAGCATTCGGATGACTTGAGTTCGTACTTTAGATAAATCTACCCCTAGATTCTCTAGCACCCTGGCTGCCACACCTTCCCCTTCCCGGATCAGGCCCAACAGCAGATGCTCGGTGCCAATGTAGTTATGCCCTAATTGGCGCGCTTCTTCTAAGGATAGTTCTAAAACTCGCTTTGCCCGTGGCGTAAACGGAATTTCCACGGCAACAAAGCCCGAACCTCGTCCTATGATTTTTTCTACCTCAATGCGGGCATCTTTAAGATTGACACCCATTGATTTCAACACTTTGGCCGCAACTCCCGTACCTTCCCCAATCAGACCCAAGAGGATCTGTTCGGTTCCGACGAAGTTGTGACCTAAGCGGCGGGCCTCTTCTTGGGCCAGCATGATTACCTTAATGGCTTTTTCTGTGAAGCGTTCAAACATGGCATTTTTCCCATCACCTGCGTCGTGCCGGTATGCTGATTTTAGCACAGGCTCTGCTTTTGGATGCCTGTATAAAGATTATAGGCGACCAAAAAATTTCGCCCAAGATGATGGCGTAATTGTTAATTATTTATTACTTTTTATGTGGCTGCTATACTGAGGAGCTTCAGTCTACCAATGTTTCTGGGCTTGACTACTATGCAACAGACCACTATGGCTAAGGATTTATTTAACCATTTACAAACATTAACTTTTAACATATTTATCAGCATCTCGTCAAGAATATGGCTAACTGATATCTTTTTGTAAAGTTAAAAGCTTTATTGATTAAATATTTTAATGAATAATTTTCCCGGAAACCGGAATTTTTTCTGATTAATGTGATCCTGCTTGCGGTTTGGTAATTTTCTGCGCCGAACAAACAGGTAAACATTGACCAATGACCAATGACCAATGACCAATCACTCAAAGTATTTGCCAAAAAGACTGGCGCAAGCGATCGCTCACGGTAATATACCAATTGTCCAAAGTTGCTGCAAATTGTGGATATTGCAAGTCTGATAGCCATAGCACTAAAGCATCCTCGCCGTTATCTTGGTAATAACCCTTGCGCCGTCCCGCTATTTTAAAGCCAAATTTTTGATATAAAGATATAGCTGCCGCATTAGAAGCTCGGACTTCGAGGGTAGCTCGCTCTAAGCCGCGATCGCAAGCAGCCTTCAGCAAAAAATATAGTAAAACCTGTCCCAAGCCTTGACGGTGATATTGGGGATGAATCGCCAAAATTGTAATGTGTGCTTCGTCTAAAATTGCCCAAAAACAGCCCAATCCTAGCAGTTTTGCAGAAAAAACCGGAGAAAACAAACCCAATAATTCACTGTTAGGACTGTCTAACTCTCTTTGGTAGCCCTCTAGAGTCCACAAACCGCCAAAACAGGCTTGATCTAATTCTAAAATTGCACTTAGATCCTCTGAATTTAGTGTTTTAAGTTTTAAGTCTAATGAAGTCACGTTTGTGGGGAGTGGGGAATGGGTAAGGGTGGGTTTAGGGACCTCCAATTAAAAAAATACTCCATTGCTGAGGTAGGCAGGGGAGCAGGGAGCAGGGGGGATAAAGAACTAAAGATGGTCTGATGACATGGGGCAATTTATTTTCTGGAAATTCCTGAAGCAGTGAGTCTGTAATCCCGCCCCTAATTTTGACTTTTGCTATATCTCCTGTTCGGGGCGCTATTTTCGGTAAACTGAGGATCGGGACACTTTTTTACGCCACGCCCAAAACATTTTAAACTTTGAGCAAGGATAATTAATAAAAACTATGGTATCGACTCACCCCACAGAGGTTCAACATACTGGTAGCAAGTATTTACCTCAACGGCGCAGCCAAAACGCAAATGCTTCGCCCAATCAAGAACTTTTGCCTTTGACCGCCAAAGTTAATAGTCAAGACATCCTGGAAATTGGTGGGTGTGATGTCACAACCCTAGTGGAGCAGTTTGGTTCACCTTTGTACATTTTAGATGAAGAAACGCTACGTTTAGCTTGTCAACAATACCGGGACACATTCAAGCAATATTATCAGGGAGAATCTCAGGTATTATACGCCTCAAAAGCCTGGAATTGTTTAGCTGTTTGCGCGATCGCTGCATCTGAAGGTTTGGGAATAGATATAGTTTCAGGTGGCGAACTCTATACAGCCCTAAATGCTGGTGTTAGTGCTGACAAACTCTACCTCCACGGTAATAATAAATCTCGTGAAGAACTCGCTTTAGCCATCGACTCTGGTTGTACAATTGTGGCGGATAACTGGCTAGAATTGCGGACTTTGGGGGAAATGGCAGAAACAACACCAAGTATATCTGCTATTCGCATCATGTTGCGGTTAACACCAGGGATTGAATGCCATACCCACGAATACATTCGCACCGGACATTTAGATAGTAAATTTGGCTTTGATCCCAATGATTTAGACGAAGTATTTACCTTTGTCAGCCAGCAACCTTCTTTAAACTGCGTAGGTTTACACGCTCACATTGGCTCCCAAATTTTTGAACGCCAACCCCATCGCGATTTAGCAGCCGTGATGGTGCAGTGGTTAGAGAAAGCGGCAAATTACGGCTTAAGTGTCACAGAATTAAATGTTGGTGGTGGTTTAGGAATTAGATACACCGAATCGGATGATCCCCCTAATATTGCCGAATGGGTCAAAGCCATTTGTGAAGTCATTCAATCAGCTTGTACAGCCGCAAATCTGCCTTTGCCAAAATTGTTGTGTGAACCAGGGCGATCGCTTATTGCCACAGCCTGCATCACGGCCTATACTATTGGATCATCGAAAGTCGTACCCGAAATTCGTACCTACATATCAGTTGATGGCGGTATGTCTGACAATCCCCGACCCATTACCTACCAATCAGTTTATCGTGCAGTAGTGGCCAATAAAGTATCTGCTCCACTCACAGAAACAGTGACAATTGCTGGTAAACATTGTGAGTCAGGGGATATTCTGATTAAAAATGCCCAACTGCCAAAAACTGAACCTGGGGATATTTTAGTAATTATGGGAACTGGTGCGTACAATTACAGTATGGCATCTAACTATAATCGCTTACCCCGGCCAGCAGCTGTTGTAGTGGCGAATGGTGAAGCCAATCTAATTTTACGCCGCGAAAGTTATCAGGACTTGATTCGACAAGATTGTCTACCAGACAGACTAAACGCGCAGAAGTAACCAGCGTGAAATCAGTCAACAGTTAACAGTCAACAGTTAACAGGTGTATGTGAGGAATTGAAAATTGCCACCAAAGCTTTCCACTAAATTAGTGTGGTCTTTCACTATAGGACTCCTATTTGAATTTTGATAGCTTATGTGGCATAAGCCATATAAAACTCCTTCTTCCCTGTTCCCTGTTCCCTGTTCCCTATTCCCTGTTCCCTACCTATACGAGTAAATATGGCTACACCACGCCAGCTACAGAAACCAAAACTGTTAACTCCCTGATTCTTCAAGCGTCAACTTTTGGGGCATGAAAAAGACAGCGAAATGACAGAATATTGAAGGAGAACAAAGAGTAATCCAGATGTCATGAGAGATTCACCGAAGCAATGGCTGATAAACCTGGGATGGTCACAGTCCTTGCTGCTTGGGACTCTGGATATCGTACTAGTGTTAGCGCTGACTTATATGATACTAGTTATTATTAGTGAGCGTCGAACACTGTGGATGGTGCGGGGTTTTATTATTTTGATGTTAGCTTCAGCACTCAGTGCCAGAATGGGTCTACCACTGCTAAATTTTGTTCTGGAAAAGTTGGTGATTGGCTGCGCTGTGGCGATGGCAGTTGCTCTCCAGTCAGAGTTTCGCCGATTTTTGGAGCAAGTGGGACGTGGTGAATTTCAGCAGCTATTTAAACCATCCAGTTTAACAATCCCCAAGTCTGATAGTGTAATTGATGAAATTGTGGATGCGGTTAAAGAACTTTCCAAAAACCGCATAGGAGCTTTGCTGATTGTGGAAACCACTGGTCCAATTCACGAGCGGGATTTTTCTGTACCTGGAGTCAAGCTGAATGCTGATGTTTCTAAGGAACTAATCCAGACAATTTTTCAGCCAAAAACTCTACTGCACGATGGGGCAACCTTGATCCGTGGCTCACGTATTGTCTCATCAGGGATCATTCTACCACTTTCGGGACGCACAGCCTCCCGCCAGCTAGGAACACGCCATCGGGCAGCAATGGGAATTACTGAGCGAGTCGAAAATTGTATCTGTGTCGTTGTATCAGAAGAAACGGGTTCTATTTCTTTAGCAGAACGCGGCAATCTCAATAGACCTCTGACGATTAGGACACTCAAAGAGTCCTTAGATGCTCGGTTATCGACCACTGTAGACCGGGAAGCTGTGGCTCCTAGTGTATTGGGTTTGGGTCTTCAGATGGGTCGCAAGGCAATAGGATTAGTTTCACGTTTACTCGGATTACCATCGACTGCTTCTCGAAATAAAAAATGACAGCACAACAAACTGAATTGCAAAATTTACCCTCCGACTTAAAACAAGAGCTACTACCCAAACACGTCGCAGTGATTATGGATGGCAATGGTCGATGGGCTAAACGTCAAGGCCTACCCCGAATTATGGGACATAAGCGAGGAGTGGATGCTCTGAAGGATTTGCTGCGCTGTTGTAAAGATTGGGGCATTCAGGCATTAACGGCTTATGCTTTTTCCACTGAAAATTGGAAAAGACCCCAGGAAGAGGTAGATTTTTTAATGACTCTGTTTCAAAAAGTTCTCCGCCAAGAACTGCGGGAGATGGTCAAAGAGAATGTGCAAATCCAGTTTGTGGGAAATTTGGATGCTTTACCGCGATCGCTCCAAGCAGAAATCTCCCGTTCAATGGCGGAAACGAGCCATAATCATGCTATTCGCTTTACGATCGCTACTAATTATGGCGGACGGCAGGAAATTTTACAAGCTTGCCGGGCGATCGCTCACAAAGTCCAGCAAGGTGTGATTCAACCTGATCAAATCGATGAGCAGTTATTTGAGCGTCACCTTTACACAGCCGGAATTACTGACCCCGATTTATTAATCCGTACCAGTGGCGAAATGCGACTTTCTAATTTCCTCCTCTGGCAAATGGCTTATGGAGAAATTTATATCACTGATGCTCTTTGGCCAGATTTTGACCGCACTGAGTTTTACCGCGCCTTATCTGCTTACCAGCAACGAGAGCGCAGGTTTGGGAAAGTCTAACACCGCAAGGCGGGAGTCAAAAGTTTACCCTGAGAGTAGCCGAAGGGTCAAAAGTTAAAAGTCAAAAATTTAAGAATAGTTAAGTAATTTTTAATTAATGTAATTTAATCACCATAATTCCAATCAAGGATATGGTGATTTTCTTGCTATTTGACTGAGTGATCTGTAATATCTATGACTAAACCCAAAATACTATAACTTAATCGATTAACTGTAGATTAAAATTCGGGAGCATCGGGTCAGTATGTGGCTGGATAATTGGAATCGTTGGCAACGCACATCTTTAAAAAGCTTTATTTCATTATTTTTGGTAGTAGTTAGTTTAAGTGTGGCGATCGCTGCCTGTTCTCCTGGTAATAATCATAGGGCTGTGGCCAGAAAAGAACTGACCTTGGTGAGTTACGCCGTCACCCGCGCCGCATATAAAAACATTATTCCCCTCTTTGTCGAATACTGGCGAGAAAAAACCGGACAGAAAGTCACCTTTGGCCAAAGCTACGGCAGTTCAGGCTCCCAAACCCGTGCGGTGATTAACGGTTTAGAAGCCGACATAGTAGCCCTAGCCCTATCAGCAGACACCTTGCAAATTCAGGATGCTGGACTGATTAAACCAGGCTGGGAGAAAAAGACACCCAACGGCGACGGTATTGTTCACAGTTCTGTAGGCGTGATAGTTACCCGTGAAGACAACCCCAAAAATATTAAAAGCTGGGATGATTTAGCCCGCGATGATGTGAGGGTAGTCACCGCCAACCCTAAAACCTCCGGTGGTGCGCGTTGGAACTACATGGCTTTATGGGGAAAGGTGACGAAAACAGGTGGTACAGAAGCACAAGCCCAAGACTTTGTGACTCAGGTTTATGCTAATGTGCCAGTTTTACCAAGAGATGCCCGTGAAGCCACTGACGCATTCTTCGTCCAAAAACAGGGAGATGCACTGATAAATTACGAGAACGAAGTCATCTTAGCTAAACAGCAGGGACAGGACTTACCTTACATAATTCCCGATATTAATATTTCTATTGATAGCCCCATTGCCGTAGTAGATAGCTATGTTGATAAGCAAGGTAATCGCGAAGTAGCAGAAGCCTTTGTGCAATTTCTTTTTACCCCCGCAGCCCAACGCGAATTCGCCAAAGTGGGCTTTCGATCTGTCATCCCGGAAGTAGTCGCGGAATTTTCCGATACTTATCCCCAAATTTCCACCCTGTTCACCATTGAAGATTTTGGCGGCTGGAGTCAAGTCAGCCAGAAATTCTTTGCCGATGGCGCAATTTTTGACGATATCCAAACTAATATATCCAGACGCTAGGATTCAGTGCTGAGTGCTGAGTGAAGAAAGTTACGAGTAAGTTTTTTGCCCCCCTGCCCCCTGCTCCCTGCTCCCTGCCCCCTGCCCCCTGCCCCCTGCTCCCTGCCCCCTGCTCCCTGCCCCCTGCCCCCTGCTCCCTGCCCCCTGCCC
>NZ_JAYGHH010000004.1:129563-155443 GCF_034931045.1 Nodularia sp. UHCC 0506 | reverse complement strand
CCTGCTCCCTGCCCCCTGCCCCCTGCCCCTTTCCTCAACTATGACAGTTTCAAACACACAGTCTACTTTCCCTCATGCGCCCAAAAGTTGGCTCAAGCGCTTTTCTTTGCCGTGGGGAGTTACTATAACTTATCTTTCTATTGTCCTACTGCTGCCTGTATCCGCCTTGATACTGCGGGCTGCAACCCTTTCACCTGCGGAATTTTGGCGACTGGCTACCGACCCCGTGGCCTTATCAACTTACAACATCACCTTTGGTACTGCCTTCTTTGCCGCCGCGATAAACTGCGTGGCTGGCACTGCTACCGCCTGGGTGTTGGTGCGTTACGACTTCCCCTTCAAGCGGGTTTTAGATGCGGTGATTGACTTACCCTTTGCCCTACCCACAGCAGTTGCAGGTATCACCCTCACCACCGTTTACAGCGAACAAGGCTGGATTGGCTCATTTCTCGCCCCTTTTGGTATTAGGGTTTCCTTCACTCGTTTGGGGGTAGCAGTGGCGATGGTGTTTATTTCTGTGCCTTTTGTGGTTCGTAGCGTCCAGCCTGTACTGCAAGAGCTAGACCATACCATCGAAGAAGCTGCTTGGTCTTTGGGAGCTTCCCAGTGGGAAACTTGTTGGCGGGTGGTGCTGCCGCCGCTTATTCCTGCTATCCTCACTGGCACAACCCAGGCTTTTGCTCGTGCCGTGGGAGAATATGGCTCAGTGGTTTTGATTGCAGCTAATATTCCCTATCAAGATTTAATTGCCCCCATCCTTGTATTCCAGCGCCTAGAACAAAACGATATTGCTGGGGCTACAGCTATTGGTACGGTATTACTGCTGATTTCCTTGGTACTGTTGCTGATGGTGAACTTATTGCAAGCTTGGAGGCAACGTTATGAGGGTTGAACCTAAATCTACTCAGTCTCTCCCAGGAGGAATCAATTCTGAGAAGGGTAAAGAGTGGGGCAAAATTGCTTTGATTGCGGCAGTAGTCACCTATTTAGGACTGGTTTTGCTTCTCCCCACCCTTTATGTATTCATTGGAGCCTTTAGCCGGGGAATAGCTCCGTTTTTTGCTACTCTCATCGATAGTGATTTTACACAGGCTTTGAGTCTCACGGCTCTGGCTGTAGCAGTCGCTGTGCCACTAAATGTAGTTTTTGGGCTATGTGCAGCTTGGGTAATTGCCCGCCGTCGATTTCGGGGGCGCACTCTGTTACTAAGTATTATTGACTTGCCTTTTTCAATTTCGCCCATTGTGGCAGGTTTAATGCTGGTTTCCCTCTATGGACGTAATGGGTTACTTGACCCTGTGCTACAGTCCTTGGACATGAAAGTTATCTTTTCGTTCCCTGCTATTGCTTTGGCGACAATGATGGGGGGAATGCCTTTTGTGGCGCGTGAAGTCATCCCAATCTTGGAAGAAGTAGGTACTCAAGAAGAAGAAGCTGCTAAAACTTTGGGGGCTGGAGAATGGCAGATTTTTTGGCGCGTCACATTACCTTCTATTCGCTGGGGATTATTCTATGGAATTATTCTCACTACTGCTCGTGCTATGGGAGAGTATGGTGCTATTGCTGTGGTTTCCAGTAACTTAATTGGCCGGACTCAGACCCTAACTTTATATGTGGAAGGGGCTTATCGCAATTACGATTCCCAAAGTGCCTTTGCAGCTTCGGTGGTGTTAGCGGGACTTGCTGGGGCGACGCTGGTGATTAAGGAGCTGTTTGAGCGTCGCATCCGCATAAAAGATGAGGAAGACAGCTAGTACCGCCGTGTGGAAGTCAAAAATCAAAAGTAATTAACCACAGATGAATACAGATAAATCTTGACGGTCAATCGTTGATTTCGCTTTTGGTATCGCTTTTTGAAACTCTCAGGTCTAAAGACATTGAGTTTCCCCTGTGCCGAGTTGCCCTATGATGCGGAAAGTATCGTTGAGGTGAAAACAAATTATGATGCCAAGTATCTCTATTAAGGAGAGTCAGCAGTTACAACTCAAACCTCTAGAAATTCCCTTGCGTCTGTTATTGGGGCCAGGGCCATCCAATGCCCATCCTGCTGTTCTTCAAGCTATGAATACTCCACTCATTGGGCATCTTGACCCAGCTTTTCTGGAACTCATGGATGAAATTCAATCTCTGCTACGTTACGTATGGCAGACAGAAAATCAACATACTATCGCAGTCAGTGGTACGGGTTCAGCTGCGATGGAAGCAACTATCGCTAATGCTACAGCACCTGGTGATGTGGTTTTGATTGGTGTCGCTGGTTACTTTGGTCATCGTCTTGTGGATATGGCTGGGCGATATGGTGCGGATGTGCGAACTATCACTAAACCTTGGGGGCAAGTTTTCAGCCTTGATGAACTCCGCACTGCTGTAGAAACCCATCGTCCGGCAATTCTGGCTTTGGTTCATGCCGAAACCTCTACAGGCGCACGTCAACCTTTAGAATGTGTGGCTGAGGTGTGCCGTGAGTTTGGAACTTTGCTGCTGGTAGATACTGTGACAAGTTTGGGTGGTGTGCCGATATTTTTGGATGAGTGGGGAGTTGACTTGGCTTATAGTTGTAGTCAAAAAGGATTAGGTTGTTCTCCTGGTGCTTCACCTTTTACTATGAGTTCTCGTGCTGTGGAAAAATTGCAGCAGCGCTCTACGAAGGTAGAAAATTGGTATTTAGATATGTCTTTATTAAGTAAGTATTGGGGGAGTGAACGCACCTATCACCACACAGCACCGATTAGTCTATATTATGGCTTACGGGAAGCATTGCGCTTAGTGGCTGAGGAAGGATTAGCCAATTGCTGGCAACGTCATCAAAAGAATGTGGAGTATCTCTGGGAAGGTTTAGAAGATTTAGGACTGAGTATGCACGTTGAGAAAGAGTATCGCCTGCCAACTTTGACTACTGTGCGGATTCCTACAGGGGTTGATGGTAAAGCGATCGCTCGGCAGTTACTCAATGAGCATAATATTGAAATTGGCGGTGGTCTAGGCGAATTGGCCGGTCAAGTTTGGCGCGTGGGACTGATGGGTTTTAATAGTCGCCCAGAAAGCGTTGATCAACTTCTAGCCGCATTCCGGCAAGTTTTACCCAAATAACCATCATTTGTATCAAACACCCCAGAGATAGCCCCTCCTGTATACACAAGTCCTGCCTGTCTGCGTTTGAGTCTGTTTTGCCCCCTAAATCCCCCCAGTTTGGGGGACTTTGAAAATTCTGATTCCCCCATAATTGGAGGTTAGGGGCGATTCGATCACTTGTGTGTACACCTTAGCCTGTACAAGCGGGGAGGGGAACTGGATCTATTTAAATTAGGATGACTGACTAAGAAATTTCCAAACAATAAATTGCCCCATTTCATCAGACTATCTTTGTTCTTTATTTAGGGTTATGATCAGGACTCGATGATCTGCTGGTAACATCCCTAGAGCTTTTGCATAGCAAATAATCACACGATTATTTTCTCATCACAAATACAAGACCCATTTTTTTCTAATAGGATAGCTTGTATTGATTGCTTCATCAGGCTTCTAGCAATCACCCTGCTGGAAAGTAAAAGAAGAAGACTCAAGTCCTTTCAGCTTGACTTGAGGGAAAAAAGCAGTATTTCCTCTGATGGTTGTTATAACAAAAACAGCCACCATATTTAAAGTTGGCATTATTTATAAACTTACAGATCCAACGATACATCCTTAGCAAAACCCATGTATCAAGATGTTTGTTGAGAGGATGTAAAAAATTAAATAAGTATTAGCGCTAACGAGGGAAAAATTACTCTGTGCTAAATAAGTTAATTAAGGAGAAAGACGTTGATTAAGCTAGTTGTTAAAGAAGAATTTATAAACTCGGTATTTATTCAGTCAATATTCAAGCTGCATCTAAGAGGCTGTTTTTTTCTAGCAGTACTATTGTGCAACTATCATCAAGCGATCGCACAAACTGCCAGTCCGCAAAATCTACCACCTGGTCGCATAGAAAATATTCCGATAAATCCTTTACCATCGGATGTACTACCGCAACCAAACAACCAAGAACAATTACTTCCTCCCCCGCAAATACCGAATAATCAGCCAATTTTCCGAGAAAATGACCCTGATGCGAAATTTCGGGTTGACCGCGTAGAAGTTGTTGGGAGTACAATTTTTCAACCAGCAGATTTTGCTCCTATTACAGATCCCTTTGTCGGACGGGATATATCATTTGCAGAACTATTGCAACTCAAAGATGCAATCAGTAAACTCTACACGGATAATGGCTATGTAACTACAGGTGCTTTAATTACACCGCAGACAGTAGAAGCTGGAGTCATTAAAATTCAGGTAGTAGAGGGCAGTTTAGCAGAAATTCAAATTATTGGTAATCGACGATTACGTAGTCAATACATTCGCGATCGCATTTTAATTGGTGCGGGTAAACCCCTAAACGTACCACAATTGATGGAAAAGCTCCAACTACTCCGCCTCGATCCACGCATTCAAAACTTGTCAGCTGAATTGCAAATGGGTGTAACGCCTGGAACCAATATATTACGAGTTGAAGTTCAAGAAGCTGATACTTTCTCCCTCACCACAACTTTAGATAACGGGCGATCGCCTAGTGTGGGCAGTTTTCGCAGAGGGGTGGAAATACGGGAAGCTAATTTATTAGGTTTAGGCGACACCCTGAGTGTAGGGTATACCAATACTGATGGCAGTAACACAATAAATTTAGATTATGCCTTACCAATTAATCCCCATAATGGTACTATCTGGTTTGGCTTGAATAGAGGATGGAACTACGTCATCGAAGAACCATTCAGTGTCTTGGATATTCAGTCAAATATCAAATCTTATGAAATCGGCTATCGCCAACCACTAATCCAAACACCCACCCAGGAATTAGCAGTAGGGCTATCCTTTTCCCGCCAAGAAAGTCAAACTGAGTTAGGTCTTGATAATATCGGTGGATTTCCTTTATCACCCGGTGCAGATGCAGATGGCAAGACCAAAATTTCTGCCCTCCGCTTTACTCAAGAGTATACCCAACGTAATAATCAGCAAGTTTTCGCCGCGCGATCGCAATTTAGTATTGGTTTAGATTGGTTTGATGCCAATATCAATCAAGATGCACCAGATAGCCGCTTTTTTGCTTGGCGGGGACAAACTCAATGGGTGCGACAGTTAGCACCAGAAACATTATTTTTAGTGAGAGGCGATTTGCAAATAGCAGCAGATTCCTTAGTACCTTTAGAGCAATTTGGACTGGGTGGACAAGTAAGTGTGCGTGGCTATCGACAAGATACATTATTAACAGATAATGGGATGTTATTGTCCGCAGAACTCCGGTTGCCTGTTTTACGTGCTGCCAACATGGGAGGCGTGCTACAACTAATACCATTCATAGATGTGGGTACAGGCTGGAATCACAACGGGGAAAATCCATCCAAAAGTACATTAATTGGGACTGGACTAGGACTGTTGTGGCAACAAGACAACAATTTCTCAGCGAGATTGGATTGGGGAATTCCCTTGACATCTGTAGAAGGTGACAAGCGATCGCTCCAAGAAAATGGCTTGTACTTCTCAATTCGGTATTCACCGTTTTAATACATCTATCTCATCATGATTTAGACAATTTGACCGCAGAAAAGCAGAGGGCAGGAGGCAGACAGCAGAAATACAATTTTTGTCCTCTGCTATTAGGCTGTTGTATCCACAAATTCATGTTATGCAACATACTTAATTGGGAATCATAAATACGAAAGGAAAAATCAAAAATCGGTTTATGAAATTCCATTTTGTTGGTTTTTGTTTTTTGGGAGCGATTTGTATATCTGCTATTTACAACAATAGTGTTCACGCACAGATAACACCCGATAACACCCTCAACTCTACTGTGAGTGGTAGTAATAATTACACCATCACCAACGGCATTCATGTGGGGAACAATTTATTTCATAGCTTTAATCAATTCTCCATCCCTACAGGTAGTTCTGTTTTGTTCAACAATGCCACTAGCATTGAAAACATCTTCGCCCGTGTCACAGGGGGGAACATATCAAATATCGACGGCACAATCAGCAGCCAAGGTAGTGCCAATTTATTCCTATTGAATCCTGCCGGGATTTTGTTTGGGGCTAACGCTAAATTGAGCATTGGGGGTTCTTTTGTAGGGACAACCGCCGATAGCATAGTATTTGCAGATGAGTTGAAGTTTAGCACCACCAACACAACATCGCCAGCCTTATTAACTATGAGTGTCCCTGTAGGATTACAACTTGGTAACAATGCAGGGGCAATAACCGTTCAAGGAGCCGGACACAATGGCAGTGTTAGTACAACTTCTCAGGTATCTGGACTCAACAAAGGATTAGAGCTACAATCTGGCAAAACCCTAGCATTAGTAGGTGGAAATATTGCCTTGGATGGCGGTTTAGTCTCTGCACCTGGAGGACAAATAGAACTGGGTAGCATCAGCAATGCCAATGTTACGCTCAATTCCACTGCTCAAGGATTTACCCTGAGTTATCCCAACATTGGAAATTTTGGTAATATCACCCTTAGCAACTTAGCTTTAGTATCCACAGACGATATTAATTTAGTAAATCAAGGAAATAGTGGAGCAATCCACATTCAAGGAAAGCAGATAAGCATCCATGATGGTTCTTTGGTATTGATTCAAAATCGTAGTAACCAAGCTGCTGGTGATATTGTGGTTAATGCTACAGATTCATTGCATATTATCGGTAAATCCCCTAATTTTAGGAGTTCTAGCAGTTTAATCAATGACACCATATCTTCTGAGGCAGCAGGAAATATCATCGTTAATACCCCGAAGTTAAATATTAATCAAGGTGGTTATATCATCAACCGCACATTTAGTAATGCTTCTGGGGGTAACATTATTATCAATAGCGACACAATAGATGTCAGTGGTCTTACACTAAATGTCAATGAGCTTACACCGAACTTCTTTGCTTTTCTTGGAGCCGTTAGTCAGATAACAGCAGGTTCTTTCAGCACCGGAAAAGGCGGAGATATTTCCATTTCTACGCAAAATTTATCTGTTTCAGCCGGAGCCAATATAACAGCTAGACCTCTTTCTTCAGGTAATGGCGGCGATGTTAATATCAAGGCAGATACAATTCAAGTCTTAGGTGCAGGTGCGCCAAGAGGTGGGTACTATAGTATAATTTCAGCTCCCTCATTAGGGGCTGGGGATGCTGGAAATTTGAACATTGACACCCGTAAGCTATCTGTTCAAGGTGGTGGGAGAGTATCGACTTCTGGCATAATTTTAGGCAATGCAGGTTCACTGACTATCAATGCGTCAGAATCGATTGATGTGAGTGGTATGAAACCAGGCGAAACTCCCAGTTATATTGGTAGTGCTTTTGTGCCTGTTTTTAATACAAATTCCCGTGCTAGTGCAGGTAATACTGTTATTAACGCCCCCATTGTTAACGTTTCTGATGATGCGACGATTTTTGTGCAAAATACTGGCTCTGGCACAGCTGGTAATCTGATAATTAATACTAATACCCTGACACTCAAAAATGGTGGAAACCTTTTAGCCAATACAAGAGCCGGTGAAGGCGGTAACATCAATCTACAACTGCGGGATGTATTATTGATGCGTCAAGATAGCTTTATCAATGCCGAAGCAGGTAGTAATGGCAATGGCGGCAATATTAACATTAATTCACCCAATGTGATTGGTCTAGAGAATAGTGACATTATTGCCAACGCCGTACAAGGAAATGGGGGAAATATTCAAATCACAACTCAGGGAATTATAGGTTTGGAGTACCGTAATCTTCTCAATCCTAGAGAGGTTTTGAGTAATGACATTACCGCTAGTTCCCAATTCAGTGTCAGTGGTACAGTCCAAATTAATAATGTTGGCATTGATCCTAATTCGGGTTTAATAGATTTACCGACCCATTTCTCAGACTCATCGCAACAAATTGCTACGGGTTGTTCTAATATTAATACCGATGGTAGTAGTTTTATTACTACGGGACGGGGTGGAATCCCGCAAAATCCCACTCAGGAAGTGAGGAGCGATCGCACCTGGTCAGATATCCGCGATATCTCTGCATTTCAAACCACACCACAAATCCAAGCACAAACACCCACACAGCCACAGATGCTTGTCCAAGCCACAGGTTGGGGACGTAACGCTAACGGCAAAATTGAATTAAGAGTCGCTCCATCACCTGCTCATCTGCCATCATACTTAACTTGTGCTGCCGCTTCCCAAAATTAACTTTCGTGAATATCCACAATTGAGGGTTAGAAGTATTTACCTGAAGGGAATCATAAGCATAAATCATCAAATATCAGAGACATAAGTAATGAGAATAAGTTCTGTTGGTTTAGTTTTGCTCAATCAATTGTCATTAGGTGTCATGATGATTTGGTGTCATACTGCTCATGCTCAGGTGACATCTGATGGTACGACTAACACCATTGTTAACCCCAGTGGGAATAATTTTAATATTCTAAATGGGATTGAAAAAGGTAATAATTTATTCCATAGTTTTAGTAATTTTTCTGTGCCAACTAGTGGTTCAGCCACTTTTGATGTCACTAATACACCAAATATTACAACTATATTTAATCGGGTAACAGGTGGAAATATTTCTCAGATTGATGGCTTGATTAAAACTCTTGGTGGTAATAATCCAGTAAGTTTGTTTTTAATGAATCCCAACGGGATTATGTTTGGAGCAAATGCCAAGTTGGATATTGGTGGTTCGTTTGTGGGGACGACGGCGAATAGTATTAAGTTTGCTGATGGGAGCGAATTTAGTGCAGTTAATACCGCAACACCCTTACTAACAATGAGTGTCCCTGTGGGCTTGCAGATGGGGCAGAATCCGAGAGATATTAGCGTACAGGGAAGTGGACATCAATTGACAGGAGGAGCATTGACTCCTGTAATTCGGAATAATACCCAATCAACCTTAAAGGTGAATTCCGGACAAACGATCGCATTAATTGGGCAAAATGTCACTGTGTCAGGTGGGGTTTTAACTGCTGAAAATGGCAGAGTTGAAGTAGGTGCAGTCAAAGACGGTACAGTTAATATTAATTCTACATCCTCAGAATTTCAATTAGATTATACAAGTATTGAGAGTTTTGGAGATATTCAACTTGTAAATCAGTCTTTAGTGGATGCAAGTGGGTTAACTAGTCGTGGAATTCAATTGCAAGGGCAAAATATTAGTCTTAAAGATGGTTCTGCTGCCTTGATTCAAACTGTCGGAAGCCAAGCACCTAATAGTATTCGCGTTAGCGCAACAGGTTCTCTAGACCTTTTTGGAGATGTGAGGACAGCACCGGATGTAGGAATTGTGACGGGAGTTATTTCTAGTCGCTTGATGACTGAAACTCTGGGTTCAGGAAAAGGTGCTAATATCGATGTTTCTGCCGGAGACTTACGCCTAAATGATGGAGGTATTGTCCTGGCAAGAACTTATGGTTCTGACTCTGGGGGTAATATTAATGTAAATATTTCCAGAGGTATTCAAATTAATCGTGTAACACCGCTAAATCCGATTTCTAATAGTGGAGTTTCTACAATTAGCTTTGGCTCTGGAAAATCGGGCAATGTGAATATCACTGCATCGAATATAACAATTACAGATGGCGGCGTAATTCTAACTAGTAATTTTGGACAAGGGAATAATGGAAACATCAATGTGAATGTTTCTGGAACTATAGAAATTAAGGGTCTAGATCCAATAACTTTATCTCCTGCTAGTATTGGTTCAACTGTAATTGGCAAAGGTAATGCTGGTTCTATAAATCTAAATACATCCAGACTGATTATAGAGACTGGCGGGAATGTTAACACTGCAACTTTCAATAGTGGTGCTGCTGGCAACCTCACCATTAATGCTTCTGAATCAATAGAACTCAGAAATAGCCGTATTAGCGCAGCAGCTCCAATTTTACCGACAACTTTGCGTCAATTATTTGGACTTCCTGATCGCCCTAGTGGAAATGCTGGCAGTGCAACCATTAATACTCCTAAATTGCAAATAGATAATAGAGCATTAGTTACTGTCAATAATGAAGGATCGGGGGATGGAGGTAATTTAACTATAAATACAAACTCTTTACGACTCGACAACAAGGGTCAAGTAATTGCTAATACTGCTTCTGGGGAAGGTGGTAACATCAACTTAAATCTCAAATCTGACTTGATTTTACGAAACAACAGTTTCATTTCGACAGAGGCTAAAGGTAATGGCAGTGGTGGTAACATTATGATCAATTCCCCCATCATTGTTGGATTAGAAAATAGCGATATCGTCGCCAATGCAGTTCAAGGTAAAGGTGGCAATATCGACATCTCTACTCAAGGTATTATCGGTCTAGAATTCCGCAACACTCTCACCCCCAGAGAAGACCTCACCAACGACATTACAGCTAGTTCCGAGTTCAATGTCAATGGCACTGTGCAAATCAATAATATTGGTGTTGACCCCAACTCTGGCTTAGTAGAACTACCAACAAATGTAACTGATCCATCACAACAAATTGCTAGTGGTTGTGCTGATACAACTGGTAGTAGTTTTGTCGCCACAGGCAGGGGTGGAATACCACAAAATCCTACTCAGGAAGTGAGGAGCGATCGCATTTGGTCTGACATCCGCAATATCTCTGCATTCCAAACAACACAGCCAATACAAGCTCAAATACCACAATCTCCAGAAACATTTGTCCAAGCAACTTCTTGGCGACGTAATGCCCAAGACAAAATTGAATTAGTTGCAACTCAATCTTCTTCGCAAATGCAATCAGCCTTAACCTGTGCTGCTGTAGCCGAAAATTAACGGCACGCTGCGCGAACAGCAAACCCTAATTAACGTTCAAAATTTCCTTACAGCACTTCCGGCAGCTATGAGGTACATCCCCAAAGCTGAAAGCTATGATAGGAGAGGGACAAGGAGAAAACTGTATTGCATAATAGCCGGAAGCGCTGTAATTGGGAACAATAGATATGTAATCACAACAAAAACTGAATTGATGAAATTAACTTCTATCGGGCTTAGTTTACTTAGTTTAATCTGCTTATCTGCTCTTGGCAACAATAGTGTTCATGCCCAAATAACACAAGATAATACCCTCAATACTTCTGTTACTTCCACTACTTCTATAAATGGAAATAATATTTACAGCATCACCAACGGTACTCGTGTTGGCAATAATTTATTTCATGGTTTTAGTCAATTTTCTATCCCTACAAATGATTCTATATTATTTGAGAATCATACGAGCATTCAAAATATTTTTAGTCGCGTGACTGGCGGTAATGTTTCCCACATTAATGGTTCCATTAGTGCTAATGGTAACGCCAACTTATTTTTAATCAATCCAGCCGGCATCATTTTTGGGCAAAATGCCAGCTTAAATATTGGTGGTTCCTTTGTCGGAACTACAGCCAATAGCATTAAGTTTGCCGATGGGACAGAATTTATTGCTGTGCCAGGTGCGGATAAACCTTTGCTGACAATGAGCGCACCAGTGGGGTTGCAAATGGGCAGTAATTCTGGTTCTATCACAACTCAAGGAAGAGGATATACAAATAGCGGCTCTTCTATCTTTCCAACACCTAACTCGACAGAACTACAGGTCAACTCAGGGAAAACTTTAGCATTGGTAGGTGGTAATTTACAAATAGATGGATTTATATTGACTGCCCCAGAAGGACAGATAGAATTGGGCAGTACAAATGGAACTGGGCAAGTTAATTTAATCCCAAATGCACAAGGTTATACCTTGGGTTATGAGGAGGGACAAATTTTTGGTGATATTCAATTAGCAGAAAAGTCACTGATAAACGTAAGTGGTATAAATTCAGGTTCTGTTCGTTTACAAGCCAGAAATATCCGTTTAACAGCAGGTTCATTGATACTTGCACAAAATTATGGCGATCTTCCCGGTGGAGAAATTAGCCTTCAAGCATCAACAGGAATTGATTTAATTGGCAGAAGTAGCGATGGAAATTTGTTGAGTGGAGTTCGTAGCGAAACTTATGGAATGGGAGCAGGGGGAAATATTGGTATTTTTACGCCAAGATTTACCCTTTTAGAAGGAGCTGGTTTAAATAATATAACTGCGGGAATTGCTCCTAGTGGTAATATTGAAATTGATGCAGAAACAATTGAAATATCTGGTTTTTCGCAAATAAACCCGAATGGAGTTACTGGCATTAGTACTTTGAGTTTTGCTTCTGGTAGTGCTGGTGATGTATTCGTTAATGGTGATAATTTACTAATATCTGGTGGTGCTTCCCTTTCTTCAGTCACGTTTGGCAGTGGAAGTAGTGGTAAAATTTCAATTCGCAATCAAAACACTACAGTTATCGGAAACAGCCCTTCCGGATTTGACAGTGCGATTACTTTAGCTACATTCGCGTTCGGAGATAACAAAGATTTGATCCTGAATACTGGCAAATTACAAATTTTAGATGGGGGAAGAATTGGTTCATCGACATTGTTTGCTGGTAACGGGGGAAATGTAAGTATCAATGCAAGTGAAGCGATCGCCATTAGTGGTCGTAACAATAGCAACAACAGTGCCATTAATTCTTCTGCAACACATCTGAATGCTCAGTTGCGCCAAACATTTGGCTTTCCAGATATGCTGACGGCAAATGCTGGGAGTCTTAGCATTACAACACCAAATCTGAGCCTGACGGATGGTGCTACTGTAACTGTAACGAGTGAAGGTACTGGTAATGCCGGCAGCCTTAACATTATCGCAGATATTATCCAATTAAAAAATCAGGCGTTGATTCAAGCACAGACCGAATCTGGTAATGGTGGAAATATAGACTTAAAAGTGGGAAGTTTGCTGTTAATGCGCGATCGCAGTCAAATTACCTCCACGGCACAAGGTAACGGTAATGGAGGCAATATTACCATGAATTCACCAATCATTTTTGGCTGGGAAAACAGTGATATCATTGCCAATGCCTTTCAAGGTAAAGGTGGCAATATTAACATTCAAGCCCAGGGTATTTTAGGATTAGAATTTCGTCAACAACTGACACCAGAAAACGACATCACTGCCAGCTCCCAATTTGGACTAAGTGGCACAGTACAAGTTAATACAGTTGGTGTTGACCCCAATTCTGGTTTAGTCGAACTACCCACAAATGTCACCGATCCATCACAACAAATTACTACAGGTTGTTCTAATACTACTGATAGTAGTTTTGTCAGCACAGGCAGGGGTGGAATCCCGCAAAATCCCACTCAGGAAGTGAGGAGCGATCGCCCTTGGTCTGATGTGCGTAATATCTCTGCATTCCAGAAAAAACAAACAGTACAAGCCCAAGTACCCACACAGCCACAAATTCCCATCCAAGCCACTGCCTGGCATCGTAACACTCAAGGCAACATTGAATTAGTGGCGGAGCTATCTTCTACTCAAACGCAACTATCCTTAACTTGTGCAGCAATGTCCAAAAATTAATTACATATCCGAACAGGTTAGCAAAATCATCATATTTTGGGAATAATACTTAATAGAGTAGAAATATCAATAGGTTGATGAAAGTAACTTTTACGGTTTTTGGTGTCATCGGCGGAATAGTCATAAACTTTGTTGGCAGCAGTTGTGTTAACGCTCAAGTTATTCCCGATAGTTTTCTTGGTACAGATGTTTCCCAAAATTTAGATCATTTCACGATTACAAATGGCAATCGTATCGGCAATAATTTATTTGACAGTTTTAGTCAATTCTCAATTCCGACAAATGGCTCTGCCTTATTCGACAATGCTTCAGATATCCAAAATATTTTTAGTCGTGTGACTGGCAGTAGTATTTCTCAGATTGATGGTTTAATTCAAGCCAATGGTAGTGCTAATTTATTTTTACTCAATCCCAACGGAATTATCTTTGGTTCTCATGCCAAATTAAATATTGGTGGGTCATTTGTAGGAACGACAGCCGATAGTATTCAATTTGCGGATGGGACAGAATTTCAGGGGAGCAACACCAATTCCACGCCTCTGCTGACTATGAGTGTACCCATTGGGTTACAATTTGGTGGTAATCCCGGAACGATTTCTGTTGAGGGAACAGGAAACAATCAGTTATTAAATGGCATATTTCCTAGTTCGGGATTAACCAGTTCCAATGGGTTACAGGTGAAATCTGGAAAAACATTAGCTTTGGTGGGTGGTAATCTTGCCCTCAATGGTGGCTTTCTTGCCGCACCAGGAGGACGCATTGAACTAGGAAGCATCACTCAAGGCGATATCGACATCAATTTAACTCCTCAAGCATTAACCCTGAACTATCCTGATGAAAACTATAGTTTTGGCGATATTCATCTCAGCCAACGTGCTGTAGCATCTGTGCGTGGAATCACTCCAGGATCAATTCAAGTCCAGGGAAAACAGGTCAACATTCAAGATGGTTCTTTATTGGTAGTACAAAATCTAGGTAGTCAGGTTGCGGGTGATATTACCATCAATGCCACAGAATCGCTGCAAGTGATGGGAATGTCCCCGGACTTTCAAACTTCCAGTGGGATCATCAATGAAACTTTACAAGCAGGTTCATCTGGAAATATTGTTATTACTACCCCCAAACTCAACATTGATCGAGGTGCGCTGGTTCAGAATCGTACCTATACTTCAGCACCCGGTGGTAATATCGTGATCAAAGCCAGTGAAGTATCAGTGGGTGGTATTGAACCGGGGAATCCTTCTGATACTCCGATATTTGGTGTGCTAATGGCTGCAACTTATGGCAATGGTCAAGGTGGAGATTTATTGCTCTCTACTGATAGTCTGAAAATTTTCGGTGGCGGTAATGTTGGTACTAGAAGCTTCTGGAGTGGCAATGGAGGTAATGTCAAAATTAGTGCTGATACTGTTGAGGTATCAAGTTTGGATACCCTCCCAGGGTCTTATTTAATTAGTCTCTTATCAGCGAATACCTTTGGTGCGGGGAATGCCGGCGATCTTCAACTTGATACCCGCAAATTGTCTGTTCAAGATGGGGGTTTAGTTTCAGTTTCGACTGTAAGTTTTGGCAATGCTGGCAATCTGACAATTAATGCCACCGAGTCAATCGACGTAAATGGCATGAAAGACCCAGAAAATCCCAGCTATATTGGAGCGATCGCTCGTTTATTTTCTGTGGCAAATATTATTAATAGCAACTCTACTGCCAACGCTGGTAGTGTCACAATCAATACTCCTAAATTAACCGTTCGCAACCAAGGAACAGTTTTTACCCAAAATCAAGTTCTAGGTGATGCCGGCAACTTAAAAATTAACGCAGATAACTTATATCTTGACAACAATGGCAGTCTTGCAGCATCTACAAAAGTCGGCGAAGGGGGTGATATCAACCTGCAACTGCGTGAAACCTTGCTGATGAGCCGTGGCAGTTTCATTAGTAACGAAGCTGGTGGTACAGGCAATAGTGGCAATATCATCATTAATTCACCCATCATCTTTGGTTTAAAAAACAGTGACATTATCGCTAATGCCGTCAATGGCATGGGTGGAAACATCGAAATTACCACTCAAGGTATTTTTGGACTAAAATTCCGCGACCAACTCACCCCGGAAAGTGATATTACAGCCAGTTCCCAGTTCGGAGTCAATGGTACTGTAAATGTTAATACTATTGATACAGATGCTAATTTTGGTTTAGTGGAATTACCCACAAATGTCACTGATCAGTCACAGCAAATTTCTACAGGGTGTGCTGATATAAGTGGTAGTAGTTTTATCGCCACAGGTAGGGGTGGTGTGCCGCAAAATCCCACACAGGAAGTCAAGAGCGATCGCCCTTGGTCTGATGTCCGTGATCTCTCTGCATACCGCAAAACACAAACAGTACAAGCACAGATACCCCAATCTCCCGAAACACTTGTCCAAGCTACATCTTGGCGACGTAACACCCAAGGAAAAGTTGAATTAATTACCAATAAATCTTCTGCTCAAGTGCAACAACCATTAACCTGTGCTGCGGTGACTAAAAATTAAGTTTCATATAGTTCATTGGAAGTGTTAGTAAAAAAAATATTGTGGGCATCCTCAGTATATGTTGGTCATGGAGATAGGGCAATGAAAGTAACTGCTGAGTGCTGGGGTGTAGCCTGTGGGATCTTAGTATGTGGAATTTTGCCCCCTGCAATGGCTCAGGTAACATCTGATGGTACAACCAACACCATTGTCAACCCCAACGGCAATAATTTTGATATTCTTAATGGTATCAATCAAGGTAATAATTTATTTCACAGCTTTAGTAACTTTTCCATACCAACAGGTGGTTCAGCAACCTTCGATTTAACAAACACACCAAATACGACAACTATATTTAGTCGGGTTACAGGTGGAAATATTTCTCATATTGATGGGTTAATTCGCACGCTTCATGGTATTAACCCAGTCAGTTTGTTTTTGATGAATCCCAATGGAATTGTGTTTGGACAAAATGCCAGCTTGAATATTAGTGGCTCCTTTGTGGGGACGACAGCGAATAGTATTAAATTTGCCGATGGCACAGAATTTAGCGCTGTTAATCCAACTACAACACCGTTGTTGACGATGAGTGTACCTGTGGGTTTGCAGATGGGAAGTCATGCAGGAGTTTTGGCACAGTCCGCCGCAGTCATCGAAGTCCAAGGTACGCCTGCCAACAATATCTTCTTTCGGACACCTACATTATCAATCGCACCGAATCAAACTCTGGCATTGATTGGGGAACAAGTGGATATCAATAGTGCCAGCATTTCTGCACCGGATAGCCGTGTGGAATTGTGGGCGATGCAAAATGGTACTGTGAATATACCCACATCTGGCAACTGGCAACTAGCGAGTTCATCCCCATCACCAACCTGGGGCAACATTACCTTGAGTCAATCCTCCTCTATCAATACGAGTGGGGCGATTGGGGGTGCTATCAATATCCGAGGTCGTGGGTTAACCTTGCAAGATGGCTCACATATAGAATCATCCACTGGTGCAAATGGGCAAGGACAGGGTATTACTGTCAAAACCACAGAATTTGTAGATTTATTAGGTATCTCTCATCCCGCAAATTATATCCCTCCTGGGTTGTCCACCAGTGTAACTGGCAGTGGTGCAACTGGGGGAAAGATCACTATTGAGACTCCACGATTGCGCCTTACTAATAGCGCCTGGATCAATTCCCTTAACTTTGGTGCTAACTTTTTTACCTTCGCACCGATCAATAATGCCAGAACAGGCGATATTCAGGTTCGGGCTACAGATATAGAAATCAATGGTTTCTCACCATTTCCGAATCCGTTTACAGGGCGTAGTGTTCCAGGGGGAATTACAACATTAGTTGCGGGAGGGCAAAAGAATAACAGTGGTGCAATTACAGTAGAGGCTGAACGGATACGACTACTGGATGGGGGACGCATTAGCACTGATTTGTTTGGTAGTTTCTCGCCTGTGACTGGGAAAGCTGGAGATATTTCCGTGACGGCAACTCAAAGCCTGGAGATTCGTGGGACAACAGCCATCAGTTTTAATAGTGGGATCGTTAGTTCAATTCTCAATTTGGTTGATGGTCAAGGGGGCAATATTACGATTAACGCCGGACAACTCGCTTTGGCTGATGGTGGAACTATCTCCAGTCAGATTGCCGGGAATCAGAATGCTGCACTTGCAGGTAGAGGCACAGCTGGGAATATCACAATTCAAGCTACTAATGTAGAAGTCAGTGATCCCGTGGTTGATATTTTCAGCCAAGCTCCCAGTGGTATTACTGTAGCAATAGGGGAGAATTCCACAGGCAAAGGGGGCAATATTAGCCTGATAGCAGAGAGTTTACGTGTCTTCAACGGTGGACAAATTACCTCCTCCACAGAGGGCATTGGTGGGGCGGGTAACGTTGATCTGCAAGTCAATCATATTACTGTAGAGGGTAATTCCCAACCCTTAACTAATGGTCGCATTCTCCCAAGTACCATTACGGCAGCTTCTACTACCACCTCTGAGGCTGGTTCAGTTAATCTAGTGGCAAATTGGCTCCATGTTCTTGATCATGGGCAAATTTCCGTTAGTAATACAGGGGGTGGTAATGCAGGTAACTTGATTGTTAATGCTAACCAGATCCAACTGGAGGAAGGAGGTAGTCTACTTTCGGAAGTCTCCGCAGGCGATCGCGGTAATATCACTCTCAACACTGATATTTTATTGATGCGTTATGAAAGTAAAATTAACACCAATGCTACAGGTACAGCCACAGGCGGCAATATCACCATTAATGCCCCAATTATTATTGGTTTAGACAACAGCGATATTACTGCCAATGCCATTAAAGGGGCTGGTGGCAATATTAATATTCAAACTCAGGGTTTATTTGGACTCAAATTCCGCGACCAACTCACCCCGGAAAGTGATATCACAGCCAGCTCCCAATTTGGGCTAAGTGGTACGGTGCAAGTTAATACAGTTGGTGTTGATCCAAATGCTGGTTTAGTAGAATTACCAGCCAATGTTACTGATCAGTCACAGCAAATCGCTACAGGGTGTGCTGATACAAGTGGTAGTAGTTTTATCGCCACAGGCAGGGGTGGAATCCCGCAAAATCCCACACAGGAAGTCAAGAGCGATCGCCCTTGGTCTGATGTGCGTGATATCTCTGCATTCCAAAACACACCACAAATACAAGCACAAATACCCACACAACCAAAAATCCCCATCCAAGCTACTTCTTGGCATCGTAATGCTCAAGGTAAAATTGAGCTAGTAGCTACATTATCTTCCACATCGCACTTATCACAGTTAACCTGTGCTGCTACTTCTCAAAAATCATCGATCTAGGGATATTTTTTCATCACTCATGTTTAAGGCTAGAGGATTCTGGGAATCATAATCTGGGTATAAATAGAGATTTTGTAATGAAAATATTATCTGTTTGTTTAGGTTTTGTGACTCGAATCTCAACAGGTATCATGCTACTACCAATTTATTTCACAGTTTCAATCAGTTTTCTGTTCCTACTGGTGGTTTGGCAACATTTGATTTAATAAACACGCCAAATATAACAAATATATTTAGAAAACAGCGACATCATTGCCAATGCAGTACAAAGAAAAGGTGGCAACATTGACATCACTGCACAAGGTATCATTGGTCTAAAATTCCGCAACACTCTCACCCCCAGAGAAGACCTCACCAACGACATTACAGTTAGTTCCCAATTCAATGTCAATGGCACTGTGCAAATCAATAATATTGGTGTTGACCCCAACTCTGGCTTAGTGGAACTACCAGCAAATGTAACTGACTAATCACAACAAATTGCTACAGGTTGTTCTAATAGTACTGATAGTAGTTTTGTCGCCACAGGCAGAGGTGGAATACCGCAAAATCCCACACAGGAAGTGAGGAGCGATGTCTACGACGGGCTACGCCTACGCACTTGGTCTGATGTGCGTAATATCTCTGCATTCCGCAAAACACAAGCTTTACAAACTCAAATACCAAAATCTCCTGAAACACCTGTCCAAGCTACATCTTGGCGACGTAACACCAAAGGACAAGTTGAATTAATTACTGATCAATATTTGGCGAATTTACAACCATCATTAACTTGTACTGCTGTTAATAAAACTTGAAAAAAATTATCACAAACATTACAAAACTACTTTAATAGCAAAATTTATTTTGGGAAAACTAAATACAAAGTGGATAATCATAATTACAAATACGTTGATGAAAGTAAATTTGGCTCACTTAGGCTTAATTGGTGTAATCTACATATTATCTCTTGGTGACACTAAGGTTCAAGCACAAGTAATACCTGATGGCACTCTCAACACTGCGGTGTCTGGCAGTAGCATTTACACGATTACAGATGGTACTGTTATTGGCAATAATTTATTTCATAGCTTTAGCCAATTTTCTATTCCCAGCTACGGTTCTGCAACTTTTAGCCACAATTCCCATATCCAAAACATTTTTAGTCGCGTCACTGGCGGTAATGTTTCCTACATTAATGGTTCAATCAATACTAATAGCGGTGTTAATCTTTTCTTACTCAACCCCTCTGGGATGATTTTTGGTGCCAACGCTGTCTTAAATGTTGGTGGTTCCTTTGTCGGCACAACTGCCAATAGCATCAAATTTGCGGATGGCACTGAGTTTACTGCTTTTAATCCAGATGCTACAAGATTATTAACTATGAGCGTGCCAATTGGCTTGCAAATGGGCAGCAATTCCAGTTCAATCGACGTTAATGGAGCAAATTTAGCAATTCCCGTGAGCAATACATTTGCATTGGTGGGAAATAACTTAAATTTTGATCAGAGTACAATTACTGCTCCCGACGGTAGAGTTGAATTAGCAAGCGTTGCCACAAATAATCTAGTGGGACTGTCTACAAATAGTGCTGGATTCAGCTTAGATTTTAATGCTGTAAATCAGTTCCAAAACATGAACTTTAGTAACGCAGCCAAGGTTGATACTAGTGGAAATCAAGGTGGTGCGATCGCTCTTCATGGGCAAAAAATCACCTTATCTGGTTCTTCAACTGTCACTGCCCACACTTTAGGTACAAGCTCTGGACAAGGTATTCTAGTCAAAGCCTCCGAATCCCTGGAACTCATTGGTCAGCCATCCCGTTCTAACACTGTAATTGCAGCTTATTCCCAAGCAACAGCTAGGGGAAAGGGTAGTGATATAACAATTGAAACACCCATCCTCAATGTTTTAAAAGGCGCACAAATTAACACCCGTGCTTATGGAATCGGAGATTCTGGCAATATTACAGTCAAGGGTGAAACTGTGAATGTGATTGGGGAAGCCATCCATGCACCGACACGACGAAGATTTAGTGTAAGTACTCTCGCATCTAATACAATCAATGGTTCCCAAGGTCGGGGCGGTAATGTCACCATTGATGCGACACAAGTCAACATTCGAGACGGGGCTGAATTTCGTTCTACTGCCAGAGGAACTGGTGATGGTGGCAATATCATCGTCACAGCCAATCACTTAAGTGTGACAGGCGAAACTGGCACAGGTGAACCTGCTTTTTTGACAGGGATGAGTACCAGTATCCGTGAAAATGCCACCGGTAAAGGTGGAGATATTATTCTCAATGTCGGTAAACTAGAAGTATTGAATGGCCCTGGTATTCGCACAGGGACTTATGGTGAAGGTGCATCGGGAAACATTATTGTCAATGCTGAGGAAGTAACTCTGGGTGGTAGTTCATCAACTGGAGTGGCAACCAGATTTTTTGCCTCAACAAACGGTAACTACGATTTCTTTAATAAT
The DNA here is from genome assembly GCF_034931045.1 of Nodularia sp. UHCC 0506. Taxonomy (NCBI): domain Bacteria; kingdom Bacillati; phylum Cyanobacteriota; class Cyanophyceae; order Nostocales; family Nodulariaceae; genus Nodularia; species Nodularia sp. UHCC 0506. The sequence goes on along the minus strand of NZ_JAYGHH010000004.1, from coordinate 134,171 downwards.
AGACTAATTAGTCTGGGTCAGGGACAAGGTGGCAACATTACTTTTAATGTTGATCAGCTGAACTTACTTGACGGAGGAAGAATTTCCACCTCAACTGAAACCTATGGTGAAGCTGGAAATATTTCCATTCAAGCCAATTCCATCAATATTGCAGGTGTTAGTCAAGTACCGAGTGGTCAACTGCTTTACTCGCTGGATGCCACTGGCCCAAGTGGATTGTATGCTTCTTCCACCGGTCCGGGTACTGCGGGTTCCGTATATGTAACCGCAAAAAATTTGAGTCTTAGCGATCGCAGCGAAATTGTAGTTAGCGGCAAAGGTACAGGAAATGCCGGTAATATGCTGATTCAGACTAATTATTTAACGGCGATTCAAGGTGGCAAACTTCGCTCCGAAGCCAATGCAGGCGAAGGAGGTAATATTGACCTGCAAGTGAATGATGTCTTACTGATGCGTCATGGCAGTTTCATCAGTGCAGAAGCAGGTGGTAATGGTGGTAATATTAAAATTACAGCCCCAAATATTATCGGTTTAGAAAACAGTGATATTATCGCCAATGCAGTCCAAGGAAGGGGTGGTAATATTCAGATCACAACACAGGGAATAATTGGGTTGAATTATCGCAATCTTCTCAATCCCAGGGAAGTTTTGACCAATGACATTACCGCTAGTTCTCAATTCAATGTTAATGGCACTGTACAAATTAATAATATTGGTGTAGAGTCAAATTCTGGATTAGTAGAATTACCAGACAATATCACCGACCCATCTCAACAAATCGTTAGTGCTTGTTCTGATAATAGTGGTAGTAGTTTTATTGCCACCGGTAGGGGAGGAGTACCCCATAATCCAACTCAGCATCTGAGGAGCGATCGCACTTGGTCTGATGTCCGTGATATATCTGCATATCGTCAAGATAAACCAGTTACAGCCCAAATGCCAACACCAACCGCACCTCTAACACAAGCTACTTCTTGGCGACGCAATTATCAAGGAAAAATTGAGCTTGTTGTAGCTAAATCTTCTTCGCAGATACAACCAGCCTTAACCTGTGCGGCTGCACCCCAAAGTTAATCAATATTGCTTCTTCAGTACTTATTATGCTAAACCGACAATTTGAAAGGAGGGAACAGGGAACAATTTTTATTTTTACCGTTTTTTAATCAGACTAATAATCATTTCCATATCTTTATTTTGAGCATAATCCTAATCGCTTTCTGCTTTTGTGGAATTACCAGAGAATTTGACAGACCCATCACAGCAAATTTCAACAAAATGTGCAGATAGAAGTAATAGTAGTTTTGTCGCCACCGGTAGGGGAGGAATACCGCAAAATCCCATTCAAGAAGTGAGGAGCAATCGCACTTGGTCTGACGTGCGCGATATCTCTGCTTTTCACCAAAATACAAGTGTCATTGCCCAAACGCCTAAATCACCAGATTTTCTTGTCTCAGCTACTACTTGGCATCGTCACACTGACGGCACAATTGAGTTAATTACCGCTAAATCTCCTACCCATTTGCAGCAACCATTAGCCTGTATTGATGTTTCTAACAGTTCAAGCAATTGATTCAAAGAGGTGCAGCAAGTACGCACTGATAGTTTAAAGCTCTATTTGGGCAATATAAATATACAGGAATAATTTATGGCTCATAAGTCTCTAAATAATTCAATTCAATTATCAGTAATTTCTATGATTCCCTCCATGAAACAAAATCGTTGGCTTTATGTTTGCTTAGGTCTTTTGATGTTCTGTTTAGCAGTTACCATGACTCCTGCAAAAGCATCGGTACCGCAATTCACAACTTCTACCATCAATTTGTCATTATCCACTTCCCAACCTACTAACCACTTAGAACAGGGACGAACCCTCTACCAATCAGGACGCTTTGCTGAGGCTGTGACAGCTTGGCAAACCGCAGTACAAAAATATCATGCCCAAGGCGATCGCACCAATGAAGCCCTAAGTTTAAGTTACCTATCACTAGCACAACAGGAACTTAGTCAGTGGGAAGCTGCGAGACAATCTATCGAGCAAGGTGTGAAGATTTTGCAAACCGCTAAACCCTCTGCCGATGCGATTATCTGGGCGCAAATACTCAACACACAGGCAAATTTACAACTACGTATCGGTCAATCGGAAACAGCCCTAGACACTTGGCAACAAGCTCAAAAATATTATGAACAAGCTGGCGACAATATAGGCAGTTTCGGTAGTCAAATTAACCAAGCACAAGCCTTACAAAGTTTGGGATTTTATCGCCGCTCGAAACAGCAGTTGCAGATGCTAACGCAACAGCTACAAGCAATGCCAGATTCGGAAGTTAAAGTTAGTGGATTGCGATCTCTGGGTTTAGCTTTACACGCAATCGGTGATAGCCAAAGCCAGCAAGTATTGGAAGAAAGTTTAGCCACAGCTAATAAAATTACCGCTAACACTCAGTTAAGTTCCATTCTTTCCAGTCTAGGGAAAGTTGCCTCTGACTTCCAAGATCCCGAAGCAGCATTAAATTACTTTGAAGACGCACAAACAGCAGCGACGAACCCGAATGAACTTTTGCAAGCGCGTTTAGGTCATTTCAAGTTATTGGTAGATTACAACAAACTAGAATATGCCATTCCCCTCGCACCTCAATTACAACAACAGTTGTCAGAATTACCACCTAGCCATAGTTCCCTCTATGCAGCTATTAATTTTGTCGCTACGTTAAATAAATTAGAAAACCCTGAGAAAGTTTTACCCCTCCCAGAGTTAGCAGAATTGATGTCACTCACAGTTAAATCTGCTCAACAGATTCAAGATGCTCCAGCTCAAGCCTATGCACTGCATCAATGGGGACAACTTTATAGTGCTAGAAAGCAGTGGGGAGAGGCTCAGGAATTAACCCATAAATCTCTGAGCATTGCCCGTCAACTCCAGGCTAACGATATCATTGCTCAATCAGCATGGCAGGTAGGAAAGCTGTATAAACAGCAGGGCGATCGCCCCAACGCAATTCGAGCTTATACCGAAGCGGTTCAATCATTAAAGGCACTACGAGGGGATATGATTGCGGTAAACCCTGATGTACAGTTTTCCTTTCGTGAAAGTATAGAGCCTGTATATCGGGAATTTGTGAGTTTACTTCTAGATGAGCAACCAACCCAGTCTGCTTTGATAGAGGCGCGTGCATTAATTGAGTCGTTGCAAATTGCCGAACTAGATAACTTTTTCCGCGAAGCTTGTTTAGATAAAGCACAGCAGATTGACAGTGTTGACCCCACAGCCACAGTTATTTATCCCATTATCCTGAGCGATCGCCTCGCAGTGATTCTTTCTCAAGCTGGACAACCTCTGCGTTACTATGTAACTCACAAATCTCAAGCTGATATAGAACAAACTCTCGACCGTTTCTTAGTAGCTCTCAACCCTGTTTCAAATTCCCAAGAACGAGACAAATTGTCTCAACAAATTTATGATTGGCTGATTCGTCCGGCGGAACAAGAACAAGCTTTCAAAAATACCAAAACCCTAGTGTTTGTTCTAGATGGTAAATTGCGAAATATACCAATAGCTGCTTTATTTAATGGTCAGGAATATCTAATTGAGAAATATGCTGTGGCGCTCTCTCCTGGATTGCAACTGATGGCTGCCCAATCATTCCAGCAAACAAACATTCAGGCGATCGTTGGCGGTATCAGTGAATCCCGCCATGGCTTTAGTGCTTTACCTGCGGTAAAATCAGAAGTGAAGCAAATTTCCCAAAAAGTAAATTCTTCAACATTACTGAACCAGAGATTTACCAATCAAACCCTTGCTAATAGTGTCAAATCTAGTCGCGCTAATATTGTTCACCTGGCAACCCACGGACAGTTTAGCTCCCGCCTCGAAGATACTTTTTTACTTACCTGGGATGGACAAGTAAATGTTCAAGAGTTATCTGAACTGCTCAAAAATCGTAGTGGTGATTCATCTAAAGCGATTGAATTATTGGTATTGAGTGCCTGCGACACCGCAACCGGAGATGAGCGCGCTGTTCTGGGATTAGCTGGCTTGGCTGTCAAATCGGGAGCGCGCTCAACTATCGCCACTCTCTGGCCTGTTAAAGATAACGCAGCTGAAATGCTAATGACGCGTTTCTATGACCAACTACGGCAACCGCAAATCACTAAAGCCGAAGCACTACGGCAAGCCCAAATTAACTTAATTCGCCAAACTAATTTTCAAGATCCTTTCTTTTGGTCTGCTTTTGTTCTAGTGGGCAACTGGCTTTAGAGCAGTAAGATTACTTAATAGTCTTATGCTATTTTGCAATATCTTTTACATTTAATTGCCAATATTAGTTTATATTGGTATTACCTATTTCTCACTTTGAGTTGTAGCCAAATAGATGTTAAAAACTTCTGCCCACAATCAGAATCAATCTACTTAGTATTACCTTTTGTTAGACAAGGGGCTGAATCATGAAACTGCAATATTTAGCTAGTTTATTGAGCTGTATCGCTCTCATAACTAGCGGTATATGGAACAGTGCCTACGCTGTGACATTTACCCCACCAATCAATAACGGCGCACCCAGACAAGCCAGGGGAGGAGCTTCTAGAGGCAACTTCTTTACCCCACCAATC
>NZ_JAYGHH010000004.1:122761-129443 GCF_034931045.1 Nodularia sp. UHCC 0506 | reverse complement strand
GGGGGGGAGCTTCTAGAGGCAACCTCTTTACACCTGCGACTGATAACAGCGCACCCAGACAAGCCAGGGGAGGGTCTTCTCGCGTTGGGACTTACTATTTAAATTCTACAGATGTCAGAGGATCTGGCCCAGCCGCCCTAATTGCGCTCCTACCTGAAAGCTTCTATGGCACAACGGTGTCTGAACGCCCCACAATTATGGTATATCTGCCTGATTCCAATGCAGAAGAAGCTGTATTTAGCCTCAAAAATGAAGCTGGCAAGACAGAATATCAAATGAATATTCCAGTTGCAGGGAAAACTGGCGTGATGTCAGTCAAATTACCAGCAGATGCACCAGCTTTAGCCGTTGGGAAAAACTACCAATGGTTTTTAGCATTGAAATTAGATGGAAAGCTCAACCCCAGTACGCCTTACGTCGATGGTTGGATTCAGCGCATCCAACCTACTGCTGAATTGGCAGCAGTGATGCAAGAGAAAGATGCTTTGAAACGGGCAAATGCTTTTGGTAAACATGGCGTTTGGTATGACTGTGTAGAAACACTGGCGACACTGTACACCAGCCAACCCAATAATGTAACTATAGTCAAGCAATGGGAAGAACTTCTCTCCTCTGTTAGCTTGAAGGAGATTGTAAATGCTCCGTTATTAGCATCTGCTAATTAAGGACTAGGGACTGGGGAGAGCCAAAATTCATTCCTCTACCCCATCCCTAATCCCCTCTCCTAGAATGGCACGAAGATAAGCCGAAATCTCGTCAGGGCAGTGTGTTGGGGATAGGGTGTAGGCTGAGTGTGTTTAATAAAATTGAATTTTAGTACGTTTTGGAGTTTAACATTTCCTTAATTCCTCACACCCCACACCCCACATCCAAAAGCCTTTTAAATAATAGATTTGTCCTTAACAAGTGTGCCATTCTCCAATGCCAATCAATATTAAATAAAGCGTGTGGCGGAATTATGTGGCGCAAGTTCCAAGCTTTCATCCAACGCACTCATAATGTTTTGATTATTACTCCTAGTATTGCCTTGACAGTTATTGTTGGGCAGTCATTAGGAATTTTCAATTTGCCTGAGTGGAAACTTCGTGATGAATGGGTGCGACTACGTTCGTGTGAATCACTCACCCTAGTAGAATGTTCGCTAGATTCAGTCGCTGACGAAATCGTGATTGTGACAATTGATGAACGCGATATCCAATCAGTTGGTAAATGGCCAGTTCCAGATAGATCATTAGCACAATTACTGGCAAAAATTCGGGTTCAACAACCCCGTGCCATTGGTTTGGATCTCTATCGGGATCTACCAGAAGGTGATGGACATGAAAAACTGGTGGAAATTTTCCAAACTACTCCTCATTTGATTGGTGTTGAGAAGATAACTGGTGAGCGTGTCAATCCACCACCAGAACTGAAAAAAAACAACCAAGTAGGATTAGCCGATTTGGTGTTGGATGGCGATCTCCATGTGCGCCGCGCCCTTTTGACAGCGAGTGATGCCCAAGCAGAAGGTAAAATCAAAGCAGGACTGGCAACCCTGGTAGCACTCAAATATCTAGAAGCCGAAAAAATTACCTTAGAATCTATTGATCCAAAGCAGCAAAAGTTTCAGTTAGGTAAACAAATTTACTTACCAATAGAAAATCAAACCGCAGGTTATGGTGATGCCGATTTAGGAGGCTATCAAATTCTACTTAACTGGTATGGTTCGGAAACTGCGTTTCGCACAGTTGCTATGCGCGATGTGTTAGCAGAAAAAATTCCCCCAGACCTGATGCGCGATCGCATGGTATTTATTGGATCAACTGCGGCCAGTACTAATGACTTCTTTAGTACACCTTTTAGTTCTTCTTTGATTTCTGCTCAGAAACCTACACCTGGCGTTGTCATCCATGCAAATATTGCCCATCAATTGGTACATGGGGCAAAAACAGGCAAAGCAAACCTGCACGGTTTTTCTGGCGTAGCTGCCGCAGCTTGGATTTTTTTGTGGACTGTGATTGGTTCCAGTGGTAGTTTGTATTTAGCCAGTACGTTTCAGGGGCAACGGATTCCAGGGGGCAAAATTCTTTGGGTAACTGTATCCATCAGTGGGGCATTACTGGGGGGTGGCTATGGAATGTTTTTGCATGGTGTTTTGATTCCCGTCACATCTCCATTATTAGCCTTCATCAGCAGTGTAATTGCCACAACTAATGCCTATAAACAACAGCAGTTAGAAGCAGCAAATCGGCAACTAGAAATTGCCAATGGGCAACTTTTAGATTATTCCAAAACCCTAGAACTAAAAGTTCAAGAACGAACTCATGAACTACTGGTAGCCAAACAAGCTGCTGATGCTGCTAACCAGGCAAAGAGCGAATTTTTAGCGAATATGAGCCACGAGTTACGTACACCGCTTAATGGCATTCTTGGTTTTGCTCAGGTGCTAGAGGTGTCCCCAAACTTGACCAAAAAAGACATAGAAGGAGTCAGCATTATTTATCAATGTGGGACACACTTATTGATGCTAATCAACGACATACTCGATCTTTCAAAAATTGAAGCTCGTAAATTAGAACTGGTGACAACTAATGTGCATCTGGCGAGCTTCTTACATGGTGTGTCCGAGATTTGTAGTATCCGAGCAGCGCAGAAGGGAATTGCATTTAACATCTTAATAGATGATCACTTACCGATTGTTGTTCAACTAGATGAAAAGCGGTTACGCCAAGTCTTGATCAACTTACTAGGCAACGCTATCAAATTTACAGACAACGGTAGTGTCACATTTAAGGTAGATTTCATTGAGCAAGAGTTTCCACAAATGACAAATGAAACTACACAAGTGACACATCAGCAGATTCGCTTTCAGATTGAAGATACAGGTATTGGGATGTCCCCAGACCAATTAGAGAAAATATTTTTAGCCTTTGAGCAAGTCGGTGAGGCAGGGCGGAAATCTGAAGGTACCGGTTTGGGATTAGCAATTAGTCAAAGAATTGCTGAATTGATGGGTAGCCCAATTCAGGTACAGAGTCGCCTGGGTGAAGGTAGTGTATTTTGGCTGGATTTGATAGTACCAGTACCACTGTCCCATGACTGGAACACAGAGTACATCTCATCCCACTCGAAACTTGTGGGTATTCAGGGTCCTGCGCCGCAAATTCTTATTGTTGATGATGATGAAAACCATCGTTTTATGTTGAGTCGTATGTTAGAAGAAGTTGGTTGTCAAACCCTGGAAGCAATCGACGGTAAAGAGGGACTAGATATAGCAACTGAAAGTCTTCCAGATATAATTTTGCTTGATTTAGCTATGCCGCACATGGATGGCTTTGAACTCATGGTTCACTTACAGGGAAATCCACAAACTCGTCATATTCCGATTATTGTTTCTAGTGCTAGTGTATTCGAGGAAAATCAGCAACGGAGTTTAGAGGCTGGAGCAACAGCATTCTTGCCTAAACCCCTCCAGATTGATGAACTTTTCGAGGCACTGCAATCGCTGCTAAAAGTTGAGTGGATTTATGCCCAATCTACACCTTTACAATCGTCTTCTCAACCTCAGCAGATAACTAATGCTGAATTGATTATACCTTCACAGGATGTTTTGCAGCAACTCTATCACCTGGCTATGATGGGAGATATACCGGCGATTGAGGGAATCATAGGAGAACTGATTCAGCAAAACACTCAGCTAACTCCCTTCGCTCATGAATTGAACAAACTCACTACCAATTTTCAAACTGCAAAAATCCGTCAGTTCCTAAAATCTTTTGTAAAAACAACGGAGTCACCTCAATGATGAGCGAACCTCTCTTAAAGCCCATACATATCTTGCTGGTAGACGACAATCCAAACAATCTGAAAGTGCTATCAGAATCGATTCATAGATGTGGTTGGAAAGCACTTATGGCCACAGATGGAGAATCGGCAATCGAACAAACAGAATATGCTCATCCTGATTTAATTCTGCTTGATGTAATGATGCCAGGTCTTGATGGGTTTGAAACTTGTTGTAGGCTCAAAGCCAATCCCATGACTCAGGATACTCCGATCATTTTCATGACTGCGTTGTCTGATGCTACAGATAAAGTCAAAGGATTGGAAATTGGTGCTGTTGACTATATTACCAAACCCTTCCAACACGAAGAAGTCATTGCTCGATTAAAGTTACATTTAAAAATCTCCCAACTCACCCGTACTCTAGAACACAGAGTCCAAGAACGCACCTCCGCATTAACCCAATCTCTAGAACAGTTAAAGGAAACCCAACTACAACTGATCCAGAGTGAAAAAATGTCCACCCTTGGACAACTGGTTGCAGGTATAGGTCATGAAATTAATAATCCCATTGGTTTTATTAGTGGAAGTTGCTCCCACATTGATGAATATGTCAATGATCTCCTGCGTTTGGTGAATCTGCAACAGCAAAAGCAGGTAAACCCAGACCAAGAAATCCAAGAACTCATGGAAGAAATTGATTTAGAGTATCTCATTGAGGATCTACCAAAACTTTTGGGATCGATAAACCAGGGAATTAAGCGTCTGAAAGAAATCAGCCTCTCTTTAAGAACTTTTGCTCGTTCCGATATTTCCTCTAAAGTTGAGTTTCAAATTCACGAAGGCATCAATAGCACTTTAACTTTGTTAAAACATCGTCTTAAAGACCAAGGCGATCGCCCCAAAATTGAGGTTGTGAAGCAATATGATACTTTACCTCCCATCATTTGCTATCCCGGACAACTAAACCAGGTATTTATGAATATTATCGCCAATGCTATTGATGCCTTTGATGATCTGCATCAAAAGCGTTCAGATCAAAATATAGCTGCTTGTGTTCCTAATACAATCACAATCACGACATCGATTGAGCATCAACAACAAACTATTTCAATTTGCATTGAAGATAACGCTCTTGGTATGCCATCTGAGGTACAAGCTAGAGTTTTTGAACCATCTTTTACAACGAAGCCTGTGGGTAAAGGAACTGGACTAGGATTAGCTATCAGCTACCAAATTATTGTCGATAAACACTATGGACAAATCAACTGTTATTCAACTTTGGGTATGGGTACAAAGTTCATGATTACTTTGCCAAGTAGCTAGGGAAATACACTTTATTTACTCATAAAAACGGCTCTGGCCTACTTGTTATAGTAAACTATTAAATGAAATGCCAATGAAGTCCAGAAAAATACCGGAATATAACCAAAAATAACGCCTCTTGTCATAAGACTCTTAACAGATAGATATGTCATCGTGAATAATTAAAGGTTTGTAGTCAGGACTTTAGTCCTGAATTAAGGGCTAAACAATACGGTTAACTATTGAGGATTCTAAAAATTGAAATTTTTGATTAATCGAACCGTCTTGAAGGGCTAAGGCCCTGACTACGAGCTAAATCCATTGATCCAATGTCAGTTCTAGGAAAGGGGTTCAATGGTCTTGAAGGGCTAAAGCCCTGACTACGAGCTAAATTATCATATTTTTACATTATTTCACATAGTTAGTTTTATTCTCGTCAACTGAGCGATCGCTATAACCCGTCACTTTGAGGATAGCGTATTCAAGGAGATGTTCAAAGACATCAGAATTAAACCTACAATTAAATGTTTTCTCTGTCTTGCAAGTCCACTAATTCTTACTTTTAACAGTGCTAATAATTTGTAATAACTGATTGGCTGTGTACGGCTTTGCTAAAAAGGCTTTAATTCCAGCATCATAAGCCGCTTTTACTTTTTCAGTTGTAGCCAATCCACTGACGGCAATTATTTTCACATTTGGGTTGATTTTTTGCAATGTCTTAATAGTTGTCATTCCATCCATAGATGGCATCAGCATATCAGTTAAAACAAGAGATATTTTGTCTTGATGTTCTACATACAAAGCTATAGCCTCAATCCCATCCTTGGCTGTGATTACTTGGTAAGTATGGTTTTCTAAAGATGTTTTGGTAATATCTCGAATGGGAGCTTCATCATCTACAACTAAAATCAATTCTCCATTTCCTTGGGGCAAACTTTGTTCAACTTCTTCTATGGTTTCTGTAATATTTTGTGCTGGCAAATAAACCTGGAATTGACTGCCGTTTCCGGGTTTGCTGTGTACCTTGACAAAACCACCGTGGCTTTTAATAATCCCTATGACTGTAGAAAGACCAAGACCAGTACCTTTACCAGTTTCTTTAGTTGTAAAAAATGGCTCAAATATCCGTTCTAATATTTCCGGTGTAATACCTATGCCCGTATCGGTAACAGTAATAACTACATAGAAACCAACTTGAGCATCAATATTCATTCTGGCGTAATTCTCATCTACTACCAGATTTTCTGCCAAAATTTTTAAATTACCGCCATTGGGCATGGCATCACGGGCATTAACACACAAATTCATTAGCACTTGATGTAACTGTGTAGCATCACCAGATACAGTCCAAAGAGTTGGGCAAATTTGGATAGTAACTTCTATGGATTTGGGAAAGGTTTCCTTAATGATTTGCTGAATTTCTATAATTAAATGCTTTAGTTGTAAAAGGGTACGCTCTCCTTCTACACCACGAGTAAATGATAGAACTTGATTAACTAAACTGGCTCCACGTTTAGCGTTAGAAATCAAAATGGGCAACAATCGCCGAGAGCGCTCATCGTGCATTTGTGATTCTAACAGTTGCGCTGTCATCATGATGGGAGCAAGAACATTG
>NZ_JAYGHH010000004.1:103529-122731 GCF_034931045.1 Nodularia sp. UHCC 0506 | reverse complement strand
ATGGGCGATACCGCTTGCCAATGTGCCAATGCTTTCTAATCTTTGCGCTCTGAGAAATTGAGATTCAAGGTGTTTTTTCTCGGTAATGTCGGTATTGACAACTAGGATAGATTGTGACGTAGTACCAAAGTTTTGCACTAATGTCCAACGGCTTTCAACAATAATTTCTTTGCCTGATTTGGTTCTTTGATGTAACTCGCCCTCCCATGAACCATGTTGCATCAGATGCTGGAATGCTGCTTGTAATATGGCTTCATTTTTTTCATGCCAAAGCTCGTGTGTTTTTTTCCCAATTACTTCTGCTTTTTTCCAACCATATAAATTCTCCGCAGCTTTGTTCCAAAATAAAACAGGGTCGCCTATATCATGGACAAAAATGGCATCGGTGGCAATGTCGAGTAAAGCGGCTTGTTGGCGAATTTTCTGTTCTGTTTGTTTGCGTTCCATTGCGTAACGGATAGAACGCTCTAGCAAGGGTGCCGTTAACTGGCTTTTTTCCAGATAGTCTGCTGCGCCGGCTTTCATGGCTTCTAGGTCTATTTCTCTGTCTCCCTGACCAGTTAGTAAAATTATGGGGGACAAGTAACCGTTGGCTACTGCTTCACGTAATAGTTCTAGTCCGCTATTAATTCCTAAACGATAGTCTACCAGATAAATATCATAATTTTGATTAGCGATCGCATCCTTTCCGGCTTCATAATTATCTATCCATGACAACTCGCAGCCAGCTACCTGAAACTCTCCAAACCAATCACGAGTTAAAATATAATCGTCTTCATCATCATCAACTAATAGCACTCTAATCAGATTCTGGTTCATACTTTTTCCACACCGTCTAGTGGCAACTGGACTACTTCAAACCAATATTTTCTTATACTTTTCATGATTTCAACCAAGGCGGCAAATTTTACTGGTTTGGTGATGAAGGAATTTGCACCTAAATCGTAGGTCTTGTATATGTCTTCTTTGTTCTCTGAGGTTGATAATACAATCACCGGAATCCGCCGCAAAGTGGGATCTGTTTTAATATCTTTGAGGACTTCAAGACCATCTTTTTTAGGCATATTTAAATCTAATAAAATTAACCCTGGAATGGGGGCTTTACTTTTGTCAGCATATAGACCACGATTATATAAATAATCCAATAATTCTTCGCCATTACTCACAATATGTAGGTCAATTAGCAATTTGCTTTCTGCCAATGCAGCACGAACTAAAATATGGTCATCTTCATCATCATCTGCCATTAATACTGTTACAGCCGTTTGACTACTCTTCACCCTGAATTTTCTCCTAAGTACCTCGGCAAAATTAATTATACATTTTGCCAAAAAAATATAAATCCCTATGATTTTGTTCTGTTCCCTGTTCCCGTTCCGAAATGTACAATTTATTCTGCACGATCACTGATCAATTAGCCATCAACCAAGACCGTATAAATCATTAAATATACAATTACGAACATATTTCTATATACATTCTACATCTATTAAGTTAGAGGATGCCATTTTGTAGCCTTTTAGTAATCCTTCTCTAGAGAGAATATAGCGATTTTCACATGAACGAGAACAGTGTTAATAGCTCAAAGTCTTGATATAGGGTCAGTTTACAGATATATTCAATTACCAATAATAATTTTAATCCCTCCGCCTCTCATGACTTTATGCTCAAATCTCTGCTGTAAGTGCAGTCATGTCAGCATTTTATAGCACTTTGCTATAACTAGAAGTTGTAATTAATGGGCAAAGTCACAATAAATTTTGCTCCTTCTCCTGGTTGACTTTCTACTGTAATTATCCCATGATGTCGTTCAATAATTTTCCGGCAAATGGCTAAACCCATACCAGTACCTTTATATTCATTACGACCATGCAAACGTTGAAAAACGTTAAAAATGCGGTCAACATACTTTTGTGCAAAACCGATGCCATTGTCTTCAATAGTGATTTGACAGGTATCGTAAACTACAGAATTTTGATCTGATTGATTAGGTAAAATTTCACTGTAGACTTTGACTACTGGCGGTATTTGAGGTCGGTGAAATTTCAGGGCATTGCCGATAAGATTTTGCAGTAATTGGCGCATCTGTAGGGGGTCAGCTTTAATAGTAGGTAAATTGCCTACTTCTACACGTCCATTAGTTTGTTGAATACTTACTTCTAAATCAGACAAGACTTCCTGTATGATATGTGTCAAATTTACTACTACAAAAGGCTGCGCCCTGGTGGTAATTCGTGAAAGTGTCAATAGGTCTTTAATCAAAGTCTGCATCCTGAAAGCAGCGTTCTGCATTCGTTCTAAATAATCCCGTCCTGGCGCACTTAAGTCATGTTCGCAGGTAGTTTTAAGGCGATCGCCAAAGGTGATAATTTTCCGAAGCGGCTCTTGTAAATCGTGGGAAGCGATAAAGGCAAATTCTTGCAATTGTTCATTAGAACGGGTGAGTTCTTGGCGTTGACGAGTTTCTTTATCTAAGATTAAACTCTGATCTAGGGCAACACCTATTTGATCTGCAAGTTGTCGCAACAGTTCAATTTCCCATTCTGTCCACTTCCGGGGGCGATCGCACTGATGAGCAATTAACAGCCCCCAAAGTTGATGTTCGCGGAACACTGGCACAATTAAGTTAGCTTTAACACCAAATTTTTGTAGCCATTTGATATAGCAAGGTTGGAGTGCAGCTTGTTCTATGTCAGAAATTGCAGTAATTTGCCCCTGGCGATATTTTTGAATATAGTCTTTTCCTAAAGAGGGATTATTGATTATCTGTCCAAAAACCATCGGGAAACCCGGAACTAATGCTTCTTTCAAGACAACGTAAGTACCATTGCTACGTATACATAAAATTAATACCCGGTCGGCGTGTAGTAGCTTTTGGACTTCTGTCACACTGGTTTGCAGAATAGTATCAATTTGTAAAGACTGGCGAATTTTCAGCGTGATGTTGGCGAATAATTGCGATCGCAAGTTTTGGCGTTGTAATTCTGTTTGTACTTGTTGGAGTTCATCCAAAGCGGCGCGGCGTTGACTAATGTCCATAATTCCGCCAATCATCCGTACTACATGATTATCTTCGTCCCACACAGCTTGACCACGGGCTAAAATCCACTTGTAAGAGCCATCCTGACACCGGACTTGATGCTCACTAATTAAAAATGGGGTTTCCTGAGCGCTGTGGTCAGCAATTGCTTGTCGCACAGCATTGAGATTTTCTGGATGTATTCGGGAAATCCATTCATGAAAATTAGGGGAAATTTCGTGGTCTGCGTAACCAAGCATTTCCTTCCAGCGCCTTGAAAAAAATACTTCATTAGTTTTCAGATTCCAGTCCCAAATACCATCATTGCTACTTTGCACAGCTAACTGCCAACGTTCTTCACTAATTTTCAGTGCATCCTCAAATCTTTGACGCTCTATAGCTGTTGCTAAAAGATTGGCTACAGCTTGGATAAAATAAATATCATCTTTAGTAAAGTGATGCTCTCTGATTGTATGTGCGCCTAATACGCCAAAAGGGGATTCTTGACCCTGAATTGCCACACTTATACCACTCACTACTTGATGCTCACGTAACAGGGCTGGGCTATGAAATCGCGTTTCTTGGTGAAAATTAGTCACCATCACTGGTAATTGAGAAAGCAAGGTATAACCAGCTTGGGAATTTATATCATTATTGACAATTGCTTGTCCCACCAGCCCAGATCGCCAACCGACTCCCGCCCGCAGTAATAATGCTTCACCATTTGGTAAAAGTTCCAAAATTTTGCAATATTCCACCTTGAGATTTTGGGCAACAAGGGTGACACAGGAATTCATGAGTACAGTTAAATCTGTACTAGCTAAAGCCTGTTGACTAAGTTCGGCCACAACAGCTTGTTGATTAGCACGTATCTCCAAGGCTGACTCTGCTTCCTTGGATTTGGTAATATCGATTTCTACCCCAGTTATTCGCACAGCCACACCAGAAGCATCATAAAAAATAGTGCCTTTACTAGCTAACCAGCGAATGTTGCCATTGGGTAAAATCACACGAAACTCAATGTCATAGTCTAATTCTTCCCGAATCGCGCGCTGATCCGCGTTCCTCACAAGATCCTGATCTTGAGGATGAACGCAATTAAAAAAGGTTTCATAATTACCATCAAAAGTACCTTTTTCCATGCCATAGAGAGTTTCCAGGGTATCAGACCAAGTAATATGGTTAGTCACAAGGTTCCAGCTCCAAATACCCATATTGGCTGCTTCCAATGCCATTCCCATTTGTTGCTCCCGCAATAGTGCTACCTGAGTTTGCTGCCGTAATTCCTGTATGGCATGATGAGCTTCCACAAGACGGTGTAATCTGTGCGATAAGACTGTCCACTGAATCGGCTTGGTGACAAAATCAGTTGCACCCACAGCAAAAGCTTGCTCCACAGATGCTTGATCATAAAGAGAAGTCATGATTAACACAGAGGTGTTTTCCGCATCTGGAAGTGTTTGCAATTCAGCACAGCAGGTAAATCCATCCATGACTGGCATCACGGCATCTAGCAAAACTATATCTGGGCGGAGATGAGTACAGGTAGCAATCGCCTCTAAACCATTACTCGCTTCTGCCGACTGATATCCAGCTTGTTTGATCAGATGGCACAGTTGCATTCGTGTAAAGGCATCATCATCTACAACTAAAATTAGGGTAGAATCTTTCTTGAACATAGATTGATTAGTGATTATTTTTGATTAACGGCTGGCAAATATACCTGAAATTTTGTTCCTTTGCCGACTAAACTCGATACAGCAATAAATCCATCATGTTCTTTGATAATGCCTAAGACCGTTGATAATCCCAATCCGACACCTTTACCGATTTCCTTGGTTGTAAAAAATGGTTCAAATATTTTATCTAAAAATTTCTGATTAATACCTAAACCAGTATCAGTAATTGTCAAGACAATATAATCACCAACTTGAGCATCAATATACATCTTGGCATAATTTGCATCAATCAAAATATTTGCCGCAGATATTGACAAATTACCACCATGAGGCATAGCATCACGAGCGTTGAGGCATAAATTCATTAATATTTGATGGAATTGAGTAATATTTCCCCGAATGGGTAATAAATCTGGTTGAATTTCTAGGGAGAGGATAATTGATTTCGGAAATGTTTGTCGTACAATTTGCTGCATTTCTAAAATCAAGTTTTTTACCTGAATTACTGACTTTTGAGTGATTGCAGGTTCTCCAGGAATATCAACACTTATTCCTTGCACAAAAGATAGTATTTGTTGGACTAAATTAACGCCATGTTTTGTGTTATTTTCTATGATAGATAAAATTTTCCGAGTCTCGCGATCGCTGTATTTAAGTTGCAATAAATGTACTGACATTAAAATTGGTGACAACACATTATTTAAATCGTGAGCCATGCCACTGGCAAACATACCAATCTTTTCCACCCTTTGAGCGCGTAAGAATTGCTTTTCTAGTTTTTTTATCTGAGTAATATTTGTATCCACTATCAGGATAAATTTGGCTTGAAAATTTTCATCCCGAAGTAAAGTCCAACGACTTTCTACTGTAATTTCAGCCCCCGATTTACTATTTTTTCGCACCTCTCCCTGCCAAGAACCATACTCTAATACATCTTGATAAATTTCTAAGTCCTTTGATAAAGCTTGGTTGTGCAAAAGTTCCATAATATTCTTACCCACGGCTGCTGCTGCTGGCCAACCATAAATATTTTCTGCGCTTTTGTTCCAAACTAAAATATTATGAGATAAATCTCGGACAATTATGGCATCTGTAGCAATGTCTAACAATGCTGTTTGCTCGCAAAGTTGCATTTCGGCTCGTCTACGTGCGGCGAGGTCTTTAATTGAGTTTCGCCTGACTTCTAACTGCGTAACTATAAGACGGCTAATTGCTTGCAGTGCTTCCACCTGTTTTGTAGTAATTTGACGTGGTATGCGATCTACTATCGATATAGTCCCAATGGCCTCACCTCCTGGGACTATCAAAGGTACACCAGCATAAAATCTCGCATAAGGTTCGGAAGTAACTACTGCATCCGTGGCATACTCTGCATCTGCTAAGGTGTCAGGGATAATCAGAGTTTCTCTTTGTTGGACGCAACGTCTACAGAAACCAATATTCATTGATATTTGTGGGATATTCAACCCAATTTTTGCTTTAAACCATTGGCGATTGGCATCAAGCAAATTAATTAAAGCTATTGGTGTATCACAAATTTGGGCGGCTAAGAATGCCAGATCGTCGAATCCTTGTTCTGGTGCAGAGTCGAGAATATCATATTGATACAAAGCCGCAATCCTGGCCGCTTCATGATTACACACTGAAGAGTTCATTAAAATTTTCCTACTAATACTCAATTACAACTTGCCTTCGTATTAATCGTGGTTATCTTAAGTTATCAAGTAGGAAAGGTATTGAGGAGATAATGCTAAAGAGTCGCCTGTGATCAGTTTTGTTTCAAGTGCCATATAAATTTACAACACATCTACTTAATTGGTACTTCAAATCAGTTCAGTCTTCACTGCACTTGATTTTGATAAAGTTATGATTGAAATTATCTCAAACGTGTCAGCAAATAACTTTATTACAACTATAATAGTATGTCTGATGGAGGTTGACATCAATTTTTTTTGATTCAAGTATTTTTACAGAAGTAATTAAATAAATATGCAATTTTGAATACTTTATGTTGTCAACAGAGGCAGAGGAGCATAGTGTAGGGGAAAAGAGAAACGGTTGTTAAGTAACAGGACGTTTAAAGTAATTTCTAACTCCCCCTTGCTCCCTGCTTCCTGCCCCCCTGCTTCTTATCCCCTGCCTCTTTGTTAATTATTTGCGCCCATTAACTCAACCGCATCTCTGTCATCCCAATCTTGTAAATACACTTTTACTATTTCTTCTTTAGCGGTAGGTAGTTTTTTGCCAATAAAATCTGGGTGAATTGGGACTTCTCTATGACCCCTATCTACCAAAACGGCTAAACGAATTACTTCTGGTCTACCATACTCAGTTACGGCATTCAATGCCGCTCGAATTGTGCGACCTTTAAAGATTACGTCATCTACCAACACAACTGTTTTTCCTGTGAGGTCAAAAGGGATGTTAGTTTTTGCTGGAGTCCTTAACCCAATTTTGTCAAGATCATCTCGATAGAATGTAATATCTAATGCTCCCACTGCGACATTAATACCTTCGAGTGTTTCAATTTGACGTGCCAATAATTCTGCTAATGGCACTCCTCTAGTATAAATACCGACGAGGACTAATTGGGATAAATCACGGGACTTTTCCACAATTTGAGAAGCGAGGCGAGTTAAGGTTCGACGCAGGTCTTCTGAGGAAAGAATTTCAACTACTTTGGCAGACATAGTTTAGATGGGGGAATGAGTAGAGAGTCCAGTAATCGCTGCTGTACAAGGGGATGAGAGCAAAAATGGCTTAATGCCCAATGTTTTATATTTATGATTACCTGTTTATGAGTATGAATAATAAAGCGATCGCGATCGCTAACCACAATAAAAAAGCATATCGAGTCAATAATAAGGCAGTTTCAATGGCAGTTGGGGTAATGGGATGAATTGCATCTCCTAATAGTGGTTTTGGTTTAGGTATTCCCCCGTACCAATTTGTACCTCCCATTTGCACACCTAAAATAGCAGCATAAGCACATTCACTCCAACCAGAGTTAGGACTAGGATCTTTAACTGCATCTCGGCAACACATTCGCCAAACATAAAAGGGTTTACGTGATAACAGTGCCAAGGTAATCACCGTTAAGCGACAAGGTAGCCAAGTTAAATAGTCTTCCAACCTAGCACTAAACCACCCCAAATAAGTATAGGGCGCTTGCCGATAACCCACCATTGAATCAAGAGTACTACTAGCTTTGTATGCTAGAGCCAGAGGAATTAAGCCCACACCTGGCACACAAGCACCCACAACAGCATAGAACAGTGGAGCCATAACACCATCAGTAGCATTTTCGGTGACAGTTTCTAACACAGCCCGCAAGATTTCTGCTTCTGAAAGCCTTTGTGTATCCCGACCGACATAATTACTTAAAATATTCCGAGCTGATTCCAAATCTCCGACTGTTAATGGTTTTAAAACGTGATTTGCAGCTGTTCGGAGACTTTTAAAAGCGAAACAACTAGCCAGAAGAATGCTTTCTACAACCATTCCCCACAATGGATGCAGCGCTTTAGCCATTTGAATGATTAACCAACCGATACAACCGCTACCAAATATTAAGGTTATGCCTAAGAAAATTCCTGCTATGCGTTGTGTTAGAGAATGGTGACAAACTAAGATCAAAAATTTAGTCAGGCGAGAAATTACCCACCCCATAACTTGCACCGGATGAGGCCAACCCCAAGGATCACCAATCAAATAATCTAATAGTGCAGCAAGAATCAAAACCACAGATGATGTCATTTGTCTTTTATGTGAAAGCGAAAATTTAAAATTCTTAAGTCCCTAGATTGATCTGTGGGTCAATCGGAATCCAAAATCCAAAATTGTATGACTAATGACTAAACAACAAAACTAGCTTCTTCTCCCAGAGACGCTTGCCAACTCCGAGCATCATAATAGAGGTCAGCCAGAGTAATACTATACAAAGCTTCCTTAAGTTTTTGGTTGAGTCTTTTCCAGAGAGTGAATGTTACCCAATCTTCAGTTTGTGCCGGAGTTGGAGTGTGGTGGGGTAAACGAGTAATAGTTTCGCCGACGGCTTCTAAAATTTGACCTATTGAAATTTGTACAGGCTTTAAAGCTAGTTGATAACCGCCAACGCTACCCCGAATTGATTTGACTAATCCAGCCCGACGCATTTCTATGAGTAACTTTTCCAGGTAAGGTGCTGGGATATCTTGGCGAAGTGCGATCGCTCTGACTGATGCCGGGCCATAACCTGGCTGTAAACTTAAATCTAGCAATGCCTTTACACTGTAATGTCCTCTGGTAGTTAGTTTCATACTGGCAAGTTTTGTTTATTATCAGATGTCAGTTGTTTTGTTGTTACCACTGACCAAAGAGGCAGCAGGACTGCGGGACGCAAGGAGCAAGGAAGACTTGGAAACAAAGTAGCACTTATCTCTGTTTAAAGACCTGTTCTTTTCTCCCCTGTCCAAATGGTTCTGAGCAAATAATTTTCTTTATGCTCAAAAAAATATTGATTTCAAGATGCAAAGCATCAAAAATAATGCTTCCTGGTTTGGGAGCAACTAAATTTATGTATGAGTTTTTCTCCCCTGTTCCCTGCCCCCTGCTCCTTTGCCTCTTTTCTGATCAGTGAATAACTACTAATGCTAATGATTAAAGGATCAGTTTTGCTGACCATCTTGTGTTTTCATTATCAAGCTTACCAGCTATACAAGTTTTGAGGGTGGCTTTAGAAAACTTAAACAAATATAGTCTAGCACTGACCACAAATTAGATATAGTTATGAAGATTATAGAGAATAGATTGTCTTGACAATATTGATAATTGTGTAACAATTTCATATCAGAGTGTAATATACTTGGCAAAGCTGAGATAAAAACTAAAGGATTCGGTTCTTACTAGTTCAATGTCAGCTAAAATAAAATCGATTCAACTACTTCAACCATTCATTTCTCATCTAAGTTGATGCCTAAACTGAAAAAAATAGAACCCCTACTGGGTGAAGAACTGCTCAAAAAAGTTAAAGAGCTAGAGAGCCTTAGCAAAGAAGATAAAGCCAAGCAGTGCGGCTACTATACCGTCACCAAAAATGGTATAGAGCGTGTGAATATGATGAAATTTTTGAATGCCCTCATTGATGCTGAAGGCATTCAGTTAGACAGTTCACCCAGTGCCAACGGACGTGGTGGGCGCAGTGCCAGCTATAGAATTAGCGTGCAATCAAACGGTAATTTACTGATAGGTTCAGCTTATACAAAACAGATGAATCTTCAACCAGGAGATGAGTTTCTCATCACCTTGGGTAAAAAACATATTCGTCTGAGACAGGTAGACGCAGATGAGAAGGAAGATATAGAAGCCATAGAAGCTACAGCTTAATAAATTTTTAGTTGTCAGTTGTCAGTTGTCAGTTCTGAATTTTTCCACTGGCCACTGACCATTGGCTTATAAGCAATGACCAATGACTAATGACTCAATTCCTGAAGTGCCTTGCGCGTCACTGCCAAGCTGCATATTAATGTAACTTGTTCCCGTTCTAGTAAGCCTAAAATATATTCGTAATTACCTCTTGCAACCACAGGTAATTGGTGTAAACCTCTCAGGGTCATGCGATCTAAAGCTTCCGACAAGAGTTCATCTTGCCAAGCATAGATAATTTCAGTGGTACAAATATCAATGAGAGTTTGATCAGCTAAATTATTCGACATTTCATTGGTAGAATGGGAGTGATTTTGCAACAGACGCAGAACACGATTGATGTCTTCTAGAGATAGGATGCCCACTAATTGCTCTGCTTCATCAATCACTAAAGCACTACGACAGCGATCGCGGATCATTTCTAAAGCTGCTTCTAACACTCCCAAGGTTGCAGGCAATTTTTTTGGGGAAATCAACATAGCATCTTCTCCCAAAAGTTGCTGGACAATTTCCGCCTGTTCATCTTTCAATTCAGACAGACCAATTTGTTGCAAGTTAGAATTAGAGTTAAAATTTGGCTTAGACTGTTCTATTATCCATACACTTAAACCCACTGCTGCCATTAAAGGTAAAACAATGCGGTAGTCACGGGTAAATTCAAATAACATCAAAATAGCTGTTAATGGCGCTCTGACACTGGCCGCTAACACTGCTGTCATCCCCACCATTGCATAAGCTGCTGGAGCCGCCATAATCTGCACCAACTGCCGGAAATAGCATAGTAACGGTTTTAGCATCAGCCGCTCCAAAAGAAGCACCCAGAAACATTACTGGTGCAAATAAACCACCAACAAAACCACTACCCGTACTGATGGCCGTCATTAATAATTTCAATGCATTAATCCCACGATTAACCCACCCAGGATAGGAACACAGGCAAAAGTCCAGTTACCCCAGACACTAATTACACCCAGGAACCTTTGTCGCATGAAATGATGAATTAGCTCAATTAAGCAGTGAAATGTGACTACGCCCATACCCTTACCACCGCCAATAAGTAGGGCTAAAAATAGTACAACAGTCTCCGGTGATAGTTGAAAACTATTAATCAGTTGTGTTAAACGAGTAGAAGGTGTAGGAAATATAGGTTGTTCAGTTACCTTCCTCAGTTCACTGGGAGGCAAGAGAGTCATGAAGAGGTGGGGTAAATGTAAGAAAAAACTTAAATTTTTAGCTGCTACTTCTTATTGTCAGCCATTCTTGATCAAGCAAACAAGTTAAGTGTAATTTGATGGATTTACAAAGCTTTAGTAAAAAAATATTTGGCTTGTTAAAATTTTGCTCATGAGAATGCTTAAATAAAAGAGAATTAATAATCAATGGTCAACGATCGCTAGTCCGGTGCAAGTCAAGGCTGACTTATTATTTGTAGAAAAAATAAGTGTCTGTCAACTGAATCGATGTATCATCGGTCAGCAGGAAAAAACAGCCATCTTTAACCAAATCTAGTTATACTCGTGTTGCGGCCATTGAGCCATGCTTTGTAGAAATATAATTACACAGATTGATTCATGGCTGATGTCAGGTAAAACTGTGAGGTCTACTAAGTATTTTTCCTGAATGCAATATAGCTATTGTAATAGAGCGAGTAAATGGACTAAGCGGACGAGGTAGATGAATATACACACCTTTGATAATGATTATGTTGCTTGCCCAATTTGTCAAAGAAATGCCAAGCAAAGACTAGCCGAGTCGCATATTGGCTTGTTTAGCTGTCCATATTGTCAGCAAAGGCTAGTAGTCTGTAGAAGTGGCCATTATGTCCGCGATCCGTTTATGCTTAAACAAATCATGCTTTGTTCGGCTCTACGTCGTCAAAGTAGTCCTTTAGCTAGAATTATACGAGATTTTATTCTGATTAAGCGTCCGGTATTAAGCTTGGCTGTGAGTCTGGCTATTTTCTTAAGCCTGATCACGATGACGCAGCAAAATACAAAATACGATCAGCAACTTCCTACTACGGAAAAAATTCAGAAAGGGGAATAGGGGCGCAGGGCGGAAGTTAAAAATTAAAAAGTTTATGCTGTAGGCTTTTCGGTGCTTGGGAATGTGGGTTTATTTAGTCCGTGCTGATGGCGATTATGCTCAATTCTGTATTGGTACAGGTGTCAAAGACGTTCAACCAAAAACAGGTTGGGATTGAGTCTTTTTACACGGACTCGAACGAACATCATAAATCAAATTCTCAGTTTTTGAGAAAGGCTGAATCAAAAATCAAACATTCTCAAAGACGTATTTACAAAAGGGCTAAGGGTTCTAGTGGCAGGAAAAGAGTTAGAAAACTTTACGCCAAAAAGCACTTAAAAGTAAATAGGCGAAGGGATGAAAACGCTAAGACAATGGCGCATAACCTAGTCAAGTTCAACGACTTAGTAGCCTATAAAGCTTCTTGGCAGTATTTTTACTCAATAATCAGCTATTTTCATCATTAATTGTTTCTGAAGACGCAACCATCTGTAATGGTAAAGACAGTACATAGCGGTGTCCTGATTCCCGTGAACCTTGAATCACAATTTTTCCCCCGTGAAATTCTGCCAGTTCAGAACTAAGCAACAAACCCAAGCTTTCACGCGTCAAGTTCTGATGATTTTCAGATAAATCCTTAGCAGAATTGATCATGAATATATTTGATTCTGAATCAGTTAAGTTAGGTTCTGTTTCCGGTACTACAGGCCTCTCTGAGTCCTCCTGACTTTCTGGAGAAGTGCTATGGGTTGCAGTTTCGCCTGTTACTTGGGGCTGGGAAACAGAATTGAGGTGAAAATAGGAATCAATCTCTGTTATGCCATCTCCCAGCCAGGGATGAGAAACCCAAACAGTAATATTCAGTGTATTTTCCTGATAAGAAACGTGAATACGAACAATACTACCTGTAGCCGAAAGTTGACTGACACTAAAGATTAAGTGATATAGAATTTGCCGCACCTTATCTTTATCCAAAAGCCAAATGCGGCTATATCCTGGTTCTATAGATAAACGAATATTTTGCTCTCGGCGGTTAGTAGCTTCTTCTAGCGTATTGATAACTTGTTTACATAGCAATTCAATATCTACAGGAGAGATATTCAACACAGAAGTGTTTTCATCCAACTCCCCCAGTTCGGCTATTTCGTTGACTAAACAAAGTAAATACCGACCACTATGTTGAATGATTTCTAGATATTCTCTCTGTTTCATAGTTAAAGGCCCATAAATCTCACGTCCTAAAACGCTGGCCATTCCTAGTACAGATGTCAAGGGTGTACGTAACTCTTGAGTGATATGTCCCAATAGTTGCAGTTTTAGTTGCTGAGTAGAATCAGATTCTGTTTCTAAATTAGCTGGGATGGCTTTTATACCACTTGTTCGTTGGTCATTGAATAATTTCGTAGCTGCGTTTTGTGAATAAGTTTTTTCGGCATTTTTTTGCAACAATATAAAGTCACGCTCGAATTCACTCATACACCAACGAGCTATTATTTGTAAAAATTCAACATCACGAGTTGTAAATTTACGTGGCACTAAATCCATGACTGCTAATGCACCCAAACAATTCCCCGAAGCATCGATTAGTGGTGCGCCTAAGTAAGCACGGATGCCATAATCTTGTACTAACTTACCAGTTCTTAATAAATAATTTGGTAGTTTGTGTGTATCATCTATTACGTGAATTTGCAGAGTTTCGACCACTTGGGTGCAAAAAGACTCTTCACGCAACAACTGACGGTTTTGTGCCAGATGATTCATTAGCCCTAGCCTAGATAAGCCCACGGCTGATTTAAACCAATGACGTTCTTGGTCTACGAATCCCAATATGGAAATTGGCGCTTCTAAAGAGTGGGCAGCAATTTGAGTGGCTTCTTCAAAAACCGGAATTGTTTCTGTTTGCCGCAAACCCAATTCAGACAATGCTTCTAGACGTTGTTCCTCTGCAAAATCTTGAGAAGCCCAACCATCTTTGAAGTCCAACAACTTGTTTTCAGGCTCTACCATTACCATTACTACCTTGATATTTTTCAATCTTGTAATTTATATAACCCCTGGTTCTGGGTTATGATTTTCTATTTTTAAGCATTCCCTAATTTTGCTCCTAATCAACAAGATACGAATAGAAATTTTATATCTCATTGGTAAACAGGTAGTGTAATCTGCCTTATTTGAAGTTTTGATGGTAAATAGCGGTATGTTTATCTTGGATATTTATTTCAAGAACCGCAAAGAAAAACAAAAGCAGAGCGGGGATGTTCATCAATTAATCTGAGATTCCTATATATGAAATACCTGTCAGAATTAGTACTAATTTAAAAAAAATTTATATAAAATTTACAAACTATTCATGAATTTGGCTAGTTTTTCCGTATTTTTACATAAAATCATACAATCAGTTATTTATACAATTAATTTATGTATATATAAACCGTAAATTACTTCATGTAATGAAATTTCTCAATCAGCCAAATAAATACTTGATTCAGACTTTACTATTAATTCATCAGTAAAGGCTTGTATTAATAGGCAAAAATTTGATATCCATTTTTGAAGATAGCTTAAAAACAGATGCATAATAATATTCCTTTTGTAGACCTAAATTTACAACACCAGCCGATTCAACATCAATTACAACAGGCAATACAGGCAGTATTGGCACAGGGAGATTTCATTTTAGGGAAAGCACTGGCAAATTTTGAAGCAGCTTTCGCCGCAGCATCTGGCACAGAATATGGTATTGGTGTGGCATCGGGAACAGATGCGATCGCTCTGGGATTACAAGCGTGTAATATTGGTGCGGGTGATCACGTAATTTTACCTGCTAACACCTTTGTGGCCACATTGATTGGAGTTTTACGAGCTGGGGCCAAGCCTATTCTCGTAGACTGTGATCCGCAAACAGCCTTAATCGACTTAGAAGCAGCAGCAAAAGCAATTACACCACAAACCAAAGCCATTATCTCCGTACATCTCTATGGACAAATGGTATCACCACAACAGCTATTAGACTTAGCTGATACTTATAAATTACTAATTTTTGAAGATGCAGCCCAGGCACATTTAGCCGCAAGAGAAGGATATCGCGCTGGTTCGGTGGGGATAGCTGCGGCTTTTAGTTTTTATCCCAGCAAAAATTTAGGCGCATTTGGGGATGGAGGGATGCTGCTGACAAGAGATGTAGAAGTAGCACAAAAGATGAAGCGCTTACGAAATTATGGCGCATCCCAAAAATATTTTCATGTAGAATCAGGTACAAACAGTCGTTTGGATACATTGCAAGCAGCAGTGTTATTAGAAAAACTACCACATTTGCCACAATGGAATCGCGATCGCCTGACTATCGCCCAGCAGTATGATATTGAACTAGCACCCCTAGCATCGGCTGGCATTATTCCTATGCAAAATCACAGCAGCACAGGACACGTTTATCACCTATATGTGATTAAAGTTGATGATTCTTGTCCCCTAAAACGCCAGCAAATCCAAGACAAACTCGCAGCAGTAGGAATTCAAACCGGTATTCACTACCCCATTCCTTGCCATCTCCAACCAGCTTTCACCGACTTAGGCTATCAGCAAGGAGACTTCCCCCAATCTGAAAAGCTGGCAAATCAAATATTGTCCTTACCCATGTATCCAGGTTTAAGCAGTAACCAAATCCAAGAGGTTGTAGCAGCTATTACATCGGCTCTCAATATTGAAGGACAAAAGTTATTATGTATTTAATTTACACTTTTTAAACCGTAACTCAGTAATTGATATCGTTTGAAAACATGGCACTTCAGCAACAACTAAAACAAAAAAACACGGTACAATTGCTCAACCTAGCAATTTTCCTAGCAATTTTCGGCTTTATAGTGCTGCTCTATGCCCCTATCTTGCTGCACTGGCTGGATGGTTGGCTAAACAAAAGCATTAGTATCGAACACGAATACTTTAGCCACGGTATTATTGGTCTGCCATTTGCTGCATACCTGGTTTGGTTAAACCGGAAAAAGTGGCATCGACTCCCAGATACAGCCCATCCTGTAGGTGCTGTTTTGCTCACAATCGGGGGAGTATTTTATCTGAGTGGTGTTCCAGAGTGGGTTAATATTTCCCTACCTACAATACTGGCTGGATTGTGCTTCTGGTTCAAAGGCATACCAGGCTTTCGACTACAAGCATTTGCTTTGCTGCTAGTCTTTTTAGCCACCCCAACAGCAATTCCCTACCTCCTAGTTCCCTATACCTTACCTCTCCAAAGCTTCATTGCTGGTACAGCAGCCTTTATCCTCAATCAAATAGGTATGGAAGTTGTTGTAGATAGCATAAATATATACGTAAATGGCAAAATTGTGGAAGTTGCACCCTATTGTGCAGGACTAAAAATGTTGTTTACTACTTTTTATGTCAGCTTAATGCTGCTTTATTGGACGGGGACATTATCTTCACGCCGCATTACTACTTGGTTTTTATCTTTTGCCCTCATCATTAGCATTATTGCTAATATCATTCGTAACACTTTACTCAGCTTCTTTCACGGCACAGGTAACGAAGCAGCTTTTAAATGGCTACATGACAGTTGGGGCGGAGACCTTTACTCGGCTTGTATGTTGCTGTTATTAGTACCTTTACTGAATTGGATGAATAACTATTACTCCACAGATCCTGAATTTGAGCCAGAAGCGGAAAATGTTGGATAAAGAAAACAAACAACGGGGAAAGACTTACCCAAAATTTCTTTTGACTTCTCCGACTGCATTCAACAATTTTATACATAAATTTTTGGGGCATTTTTCAAGTAAGATTTTGCATAAATATGGCAATTTTTGCTGATGAATCCCTTATCACAGTTTTTGAAAGCAAAGCAACTAACTCACCTAGCAGTACTGTTGTTGTTACTAATACTATTGGTAATCTCAGGAGTTCCCGGATACCTGACAGGACAGTGGCAATGGAAACAACCACCACCTGTTCCTAATCTGACAGAATTGAGAAAGATACGTACAACCGGGATTACCATTCCTAATTGGCAAACTGTTGAACAAGCAGAACAATTTGTAGGTACTAATAAATGGTCATTGCAAATTCTCAAGCAAGAAGGCACTCAAAACCGGGCAATATTACTTTTGCATCCACAAAATGGCCCGATGGATCAGCCAGAGGTAGAGTGGACTGATATTAATAGCTGGGGAAAATCTCGCTGGCAAAGATGGGATATAGCTCAATTTCGCTCTGCGGAATTTACTGTCCAACCGCCCCCAACATCAGAATCAAATAAAGAAATTAAGGTAGAAGCAAGGTTCTTTCGCGTCTCCACTCAACAGGAAACTTTCGCTGTTTTGCAATGGTACGCCACCCCAAATGGCGGATATCCATCGCCTGTGCGCTGGTTTGTGGCAGACCAATTAGCTCAATGGCAGAAAAATCGTGTTCCTTGGGTGAGTATCAGCATCATGATTCCTATGGAACCTTTAGGTGATGTGGAAACTACTTGGGACTTAGCTCAGTCTATTGGTAAAACAATACAAGCTACATTGATGGCCAGTCCTTTTTAGAAAAGGGAGAATGCGTTTGTGCAGCAACAATAAAGCACAAAGTTATTAACAACATTGTCCCTTTAAAGATTTAAAATGTCTTCAGAGTAAAATCATCAATCGGTAGAATTTACTTTCATCTCAGTTTTACCAGGATTCCATTTCTGATATGCGTGTATCATTTAGCGCTCTATATTTTGTTAGTTTTCAAACAAGTATTTTATTGACCACTATTGTGCATCCTGTTGTTGCCCAGTCTTTATCGACACCTGATCAATTGACAGGGCAATTACCCTCCCTCCCGTCCGGTGCTGTTGAAGTACAACCACGGTTACAACTACCCTTTCCTCCACCAGATTCTGAGGGTTTGAATAATGAGGTTTCTCCCCAACTCAACCGCTATCTTTTGGGGCCAGGAGATGTAATTAGTGTTATGTTTCAGCGCCCGCCTGGCCCCTATCGCTTAGGGCCAGGAGATGTAATTAGCGTTGCGGTTCAGCGTTTCCCTGATTTAAGTTTTCAATCCTCAATTAATCCAGAAGGCAATATTATTGTGCCGCTACTCGGCACAGTGTCATTACAAGGTTTAACTTTAGAAGCAGCACAAGAAAAAATTCGGGTGTCGCTAGATCGTTTTGTGATCGATCCTGTAATAGTTTTATCTTTAATAGGACAGCGCCCAGATTCAAGTTTTCAAGCTCAAATTGATTTAGAAGGTAATATAGTCGTTCCGCAAGTGGGGACACTTTCTTTACAAGGCTTGAGTTTGACCGAAGCACAAGAAAAAATTCGCTTGAGTTTAAGCAATATTTTGGTTGAACCGCTTTTGGTGGTGTCCCTGGCAACACCACGACCAGTGCAAGTTACTATTAGCGGTGAAGTGTTTCGACCAGGAATTTATCCTGTTTCTTCCCCAACCCCCCGTGTTGCTGATGCTCTGTTCATTGCAGGTGGTTCTACAGTGAGCGCCGACCTGCGACAAGTAAAAGTCCGTCGGAGGTTGATAGATGGTTCTGTGATTTCACAAACTGTGGACTTGTATGCAGTCTTGCAGAATAATGGATCACTACCAACTTTACGCTTACAAGATGGTGATGCCATCATTGTCCCACGTCAAGAAATTGGTACGGATGACGGTTACGATCGCAACTTAGTGGCTCGTTCATCCCTGGCTGTACCACAAATTCGCGTCCGGGTTTTAAACTATACTGTGTCAGGAATGGTGACGCAAGCATTACCTAATGGCAGCAAGTTTATAGATGTTTTAGGAGGAATAAATTTAGATAATGCTAATCTCCGGGATATTGCCCTAGTTCGCTTCGATCCCGAACAAGGTAAGGCTGTCACCCAGAAATTGGATGCAAGAAGGGCTTTAGCTGGGGATGTATCTCAAAATGTGCCACTTCAAGATAATGATGTCATTGTTGTGGGACGCAATTTAGTCGGGAGACTTTCTAATCTTCTCACTACTATTACACAGCCTTTTTTCAATATACGGTCTTTCCTCAATTTCTTTGAAAACTTTGGTGGTGGTGGGAGGTAATTCGTAATTCG
>NZ_JAYGHH010000004.1:92281-103405 GCF_034931045.1 Nodularia sp. UHCC 0506 | reverse complement strand
GTTCGTAGTTCGTAGTTCGTAATTCGTAATTCGTAGTTCGTAATTCGTAATTCGTAGTTCGTAGTTCGTAGTTTGTAGTTCCTCTTGCTACTTTTGGGAGAGCTGGGCTAATGGAGGATCTATGCTATGGGAACAGTGTTGAAGTTTAAATTTTGAATTTTTGATTATGGCTCCACCAATTGTTAAGCGTTATCTGATTGCTTTTGAAAAATATAAATGGATTGGATTGGGCAGTTTTGCTTTAGTACTTGCAGGGTCAACAATAGTGGCGACACAGCCAGAACCACCACCCAGTTACGTAGCAGATGCTGCACTTTCTTACACTCGTCCGCCGGTTTCATTCTCGGTAACTGGTAGTGAAATTCAACAACAAGGACAAGAACTGACTCGGCAAATTTTGCTGTCAGACCAGATTATTGAACTTGTAGCGGCGAAAGTGAGTGTGAAACCAAGCACTATTGGTGCAAATGTGGCTCTGCGTCTACCACAGAGAAGCGACACAGGGCAACTGCTATCCACAATTATTGAGTTGAAATATCAAGATACTAACCCTAAGCGAGCGCAGCAAATATTGCAGGAATTAATGCAAGCTATGATTACGCTGAGTGGTGAGATTAATACTGGGCGATTAAACGCAATTATAGAAAAAATTAATGAGCGCATACCGCAGGCAAAATCAGAACTCGAAGCAGCAGAACAGAGGCTGGAACAGTATGACCGTCGGGAGCGTCCGGCAATATTAGCGGCTGAAAATGGTAGTTTGCTGGGTGGAGTAACTAGTAGCCAAAATCAGCAACGGTTAATTCAACTAACTATTGCCGGGATTGATGCCCAACTGAGCAGTTTACAAGAAAAATTGGGTTTAACTGTGGCACAAGCCTATGTTTCTTCGGCTTTGAGTGCTGATCCTATTCTGGCTAACTTGCGATCGCAAATTTATCAAGTAGAATCTCAAATCAGTTTACTTAGTAAAGATTTACGACCAGAAAACCCCAATATGATTCAATTGGTGCGTCAGAAGCAATCTATTGAAGAATTACTGCAACAACGTGCGGCTGAGGTCGTAGGGGGTGGGGGTACGGCGGCTCCTCTACCTGGAAATGTTTCGGGTATCCGCGCCCAAAGCAACTTAGATCCAGCCCGACAACAGCTGGCCAATCAGATGGTAGCTTTGGAAACCCAAAAAGAAACACTCGAACAACAATTATCTCAACAAATTAGAGAAGAAGAACGATTACGGCAAGAGTATTCTCAAATACCCAACAAGCAACTAGAGCGATCGCGTTTAGAACAGGAAGTAGCACTGAAAAAAGCGATTTTTGATCAAATGCAGGCAAAGCTGACAGATTCTAAAGCAGCAGAGGCAGAAACGGTAAGTAGCTTAACAGTTGCTCAAATACCTAATGTTGTCAGCAATGCGAGTAAACCTCAGAGTGTACCTCTGACTTTGGGTATTGGTAGTTTCTTGGGATTACTAGTTGGCGGCGGGGTAATATTTTTGTTGGGTTCTCTGGAAGGTACTTTTAAAACCAAGGAGGATATTCGTGATAGCCTCAGACAACGGGAAGTTACCCTTCTGGGAGAATTGCCTTTAATGCCTGTTGATGATTTAGACCGCGAAGCCTTACCTGTAATACTTTCCCCTGATTCTCCCTATTTGGAGTTTTATGAAAAGTTCCGCAGCAATTTGCGCCGGATTGGTGGTAAAGATTTAAAAGTGCTGTTGATGACTAGCACGAGTAGTCAAGAAGGTAAAACAGTCAGCGCTTATAACTTAGGTATTGCATCTGCCCTGGCTGGTAAAAGAACCTTAATAATCGAAACAGATTTGCGTAGGCATAGCCCGTCACAGACATTACCCTCTCATGCTTTATCCTTAAATGTGACTCCCGATCCTGATGCCCATTTTGAACCCCTGCGTTATTATTCTCGATTGAATGAATGTATCCGCTTGGTTCCTGATGTAGAAAATTTATACATTATTCCTAGCCCTGGTCTTGTGCGTCAATCTGCTGCCATTCTTGAATCAAGCGAAATGCGACGGCTGATGGAGGATGCCAGGGAACGCTTTGATTTAGTAATCTTAGATACTACTGCCCTCAGTTTGTCCAATGATGCTTTGTTAATCCAGCCCTATAGTGATGGCATAGTATTAGTAGCACGTCCCAACCATACACAAGAAAATATGTTAGGAGAAGCTATTGACCAATTAGTTGAATCTGAACTGGGTTTGTTAGGAGTTATCATTAACGGTGCTGATATATTCGTTTCCCAACCTCAGCCTACTTTAACTGAGGAAAAGCCAATAATTTTTTCAGAAGTTTCTGCAAGTGCCAATCAGAACTGAGTGGAGAGTTTGTAAAATGGCTGCGCTTAAAGTGGTAGCAAGGTGTTGAGCAACTTAGAAACTCAGTTGCTTAAAAGACTTCCAGCAATCAACTCTAACCTAACAGCCTTGGCAGTTTCTATATACTTGAGACTTACCGCAAAATTGGGTTTCGCGGGTAGTGTCTAATTAGTCGCGCCGAAATAACCCGAATAATGGAGCCAAAATTAACCCGAAAGCAAAGCCGCCGATGTGCGCCCAATAAGCAACTCCGCCTGATTCCACAGTCATATTAGCTGCTGCTTGCAAGCTGAGAAGACCCGATATCACATTCTGGATCACAAAAATCCCGATGAGAACTATAGCTGGAATCCTGATGGTGGTGATGAAAAAACCTAAAAAGACTAGGGTTAAAATTCTAGCTTGTGGGAAACGGATTACATAAGCACCGAGAACCCCGGAGATCGCACCACTAGCGCCTAAAGAGGGTATAATAGAATCCATACTAATAAACCACTGGCACAAGGCCGCTAAAGCACCGCACGCTAGATAAAAAATCAAATACTTGAAATGTCCCATCCGGTCTTCAATATTGTTACCAAAGACCCAGAGAAACACCATATTTGAAATCAGATGCCACCAACCACCGTGTAAGAATTGTGACGTAAATAAAGTTGTCCACTCTTGGGCAAAGTTATTGGTTAACTCTCGTGGTATTACCGCATATATCCGAAAAAATTGCTCTAATTGACCACTTGATAGACTGACTTCATGCAGAAAGACTACAATATTTAAGCCAATCAACCCGTAAGTGAAATACGGGGTAATTCGCGTCGGATTTTCATCATGGAGGGGAAACACAGGTGTTTTTCCTAATTATCGATTATTTGCAATATAGCCTGTGTTGCCATAGGAAAGTGCTAAGAAGTGACAAATCACATCTGGATGATAAACTGTTGAAATTTTAAAACTTAACTAGATACAGATTCGGCTTTGGATTTGTCGCTAAATAAACCCAGCAGTGGGCCAAGAACTGCCCCAAAGACAAAACCTGCCGCATGGGCCCAATAGGCAATACCACCACTTTCCATACCGATATTTGTGGGTGCTTCTAAACTGGCTATTCCGTAAAAAGCCTGTTGGATAAACCAAAATCCCAAAAAGAAATATGCTGGAACCCGAAAAGAGGGAAAGAAAAATCCTAAAGGCACTACGCCGATAATTTCGACTTGGGGAAACCGCAAAATATATGCCCCCATAACGCCAGCGATCGCACCACTTGCTCCCAATGAAGGAATGGTAGAATCTTGAGCGAAGAACCATTGTGCCAAGGATGCCAACGCACCACAAGATAAATAAAATAGTAAATATTTAGCACGGCCTAACTTTTCTTCAATATTGTTCCCAAAAACCCAGAGAAACAGCATATTTCCGGCTAGATGTAAGAAACCACCATGCAAAAATTGGGCAGTAATTAAAGTTGCCCATTCTGGTACTGGCTGATTGACAGATATTCCAGAAAAACTTAAGGTAAGTTCTTTGGGAACTACAGCCGCAAGATGAAAGAATTGATTTAATGCTTGGGGCGGAAGACTTGCTTCGTAAAGAAAAGCCAAAATGTTAGCCGTAATTAGTCCATAAGTGACATAAGGCGTGATTTGTGTCGGATTTTTATCTTTAATTGGAACCACTGGTATTTTCCTGATCTTCGAGTCACTAGCCTCAGATTACTGAATCTTATCAGTATTGTCTTCTATCTGTGGTTTCAATAGTTATAGTTGCCAACTTCCAAAGAGGCACGGAAGCAGAGGATATTTGAAAAGTATGGCGCAAATATAATATGGCTACGCCACGCCAAGGGAGAACGCTACTACACAAACATGACGCGTAGCGGTTTCCTGTAGGGAAGTCCATAAAGACGGATTCATAAAAAATTAACCCACGCAGGTGGGTTTTGTCTGTGTAGCCGAGAGTTCTAGTCGCCAGAGTGAGTTTTTATTCTTATTTCTGGGCAAGATTCAAATATTTATCTGCGTAGCGGAAAGCTGATGAACAGTCATAAGCAGCTATAGATACTGCTTGCAAAAAAACTTTAATAGGAATTTCTAATTCTGCAAGTTTTTGAGTTAAAAACAACAATTCTTGTTCAGTTGCCGGAATAGCAGTTTCTTCCGCCAATTCTGGTTCATTTAAGGTATTTTTAATTAAAACTTTGGACATTTTGTACCTCCCCAAAAGCAAAAGATGCAAAGCCTAAGATAAAGTTTAGCTGCTGTTCACGAGTTTGTAAATTAACTGGAAGTTCAGTATTAGAACATCCTAGCTCTTGCAAAATCTCTAAACAATAAGCACTGATTTCAGTAAGTGAGGCTCGCTCCCAATCAAGTGCAACTTCTTTAGCTATTTCCCAATTGACTCGAATCATGGTATTTGCAGGGTTATTCATAAAACTTACCCTAATAAACTCGATAAATGCAGTTTTGCTCATAAGTACAAACTAATGTAACCGTATTTATGCGATATTTAGGAATAAGGAAAATAAAAATATCAGCGCATTTGCGGAAAGATTTGCCAATAGATCAACACTTATCTAAATTTCTTTAGTTATTCACCCAAAAAAAAGCTCCAGAGTCGTTATATACCTCTGGATTTTTCAACAGGATAAATGGTAAATTTACCTTTCCGAATTTTTGCTTATTTTTAGTTAAACGTTTTGTGATACGTTAACACCCATAATTTTTGCCGGAATGACAATACCGTAATAGCCGGCAAAAATAGCAGCTATGGCATTTAGCCAAACATTAATGCCAAAAATAGGCATTAAGCCAAAAAATGACTTAGCAAAGGGTAAAAATCCTATAATTGCGAGTATGGCATAAGTAACCGCAAAAACACGATTGAAGATGCGAGCGCTGTTTGCGTTGTTGTAAGAAGCAATTCCCCAAAATCCTACAGCGCAATGTATCAGGTTATGCAAAAAATTAGTGGGAATCACCCCAAAGATTAAACCGAATCCCGCCGCATAAGCATTAGGAGCTATATCAGCCGGGATATAAGGTGCGCCTGTTCCTGGTAATGAAACTAAAGGTGGTATAAATCCAGCTAAACCTAATAGCAAATAAATAACACCAATGCTCAAAGCACAGTAACGCTCTGTCATTTTCGCTAAGTGAATGTTTTCCATATTTGTTTGACCCCTGATATGTTAAATCTTCATGAAATACGAGATATTAGTGGAAATATCGCTGCAACTTATTTATTAGTCAGTTAATTCTATTCAACTTAAATTTTAGATGTATAACTCTATCGCAAGTCAGGATTCAATGTTTCAAATGGTTGACTTTTAGAACTGTTTAAAGAAACAGGCGGCTTGGCTTGAAGTGCAAAGCCTGCCGAATTGGATTAAAAAGCTCAGGATTCCAAACCGCCCGTTTGAGAAAGCACTTCCAGGGTAGTTGTCGCTGAATGGATATTGCCATTAGCAAGTAATGGAGAATTGATCCATCTAAGGGACTTCCAAGAAATAAATTATCCAAATAAACATATCGCTCAAGCGAAAGCTCCGCTTTAAGCGTAGCTATACCGTAGGCTTTACGCGAAGTGCATACCACACAGACACAGAGTTATGAGACTTTGAGAGATTTTTTGCGTGGGGTGAGTGAGTATTTTTTTATTTGGAAGTCCCTCACTGCTTCGGCGAGCAAATTATATTTCACTGTCCCGTGGTACATATCTTTCACCTTGCGACTATGCAAACTCAGCAAATAAAGGCTGTGGTGATTGATCATCTCTAGAATTTATTGACAAGAGTTGAAAATGCTTGATACTACAAAGCAAAAATCCTAAAGCTGAACTGGTTCCTTCTTCTCTGGAGTCTGGTAAGCACTGCTATTTTCAACGCTTCGTGCTTCTACAAAAGCTTCTCGACCTGTAATCAATCTAGAGCGACGATTACGAGTGATATAATTCCACGCCCATTGAATGACTACTACTAATTTAGTGTCAAATTCGATTAAGAAGTAGATGTGAATTACTAGCCAAAATACCCAAGCAATGAAACCTTTAAGTCTGATGAAACCTAAATCTACAACGGCTAAATTTTGCCCAATCATCGCTAAACTACCCACGTCGTTGTAATGGAATTGTGACATGGTTTGACCTTGGAGCCGTTTTTGAATGAGTTTAGCTACATACTCTCCTTGTTGTTTGGCTACGGGTGCAACACCGGGCAAGGGTTTTGCATTTTGATGCGAGAAGTTAGCTAAGTCTCCCACTACGAAAATGTTTTTATGACCCTTAATTGTCAAGTCCGGTTCTACCATTACACGTCCGGCATGATCACACTCTACACCTGTACTTTGTTCGAGGATTTTTCCCATGGGGGAAGCTTTTACACCTGCTGCCCACAAGATGGTTTTTGAGGCAATTTCTTTGATTTCATTACCTTGCTTGAAAGTAACGATGTTATTTTCAATGTTCGTGACTCTGGTCTTGGTATTAATCACCACACCCAACGATTCCAAGGCTTCTGCTGCTGCTTGCGATAATTCTGGCGCAATGTATGGGAGGATGCGATCGCCACCTTGCAATATTAAGATTTTTGCTTCTGAGGTTTTGATGTTGCGGAAATCTTCGTGAAGAGTTTTGTATGCTAACTCTGCGATCGCACCCGCTAATTCTACACCAGTGGGGCCTGCCCCTACAACCACGAAAGTCAACAAAGCCCGGCGTTTTTCGACATCTGTTTCTTTTTCTGCGGCTTCAAAGGCGGAAAATATCCGGCGACGTATTTCTATCGCATCTTCCACAGTTTTCAAGCCAGGAGCAAAGTCTTTCCATTCATCTTTACCAAAATAGGAATGGTTAGCGCCTGTAGCTACAATTAATGTATCGTAAGGTACTACTTTTTCATCCAAAATAACTTGTTGTGCTTTGGGATCAATATTATTTACTTCTCCCAACAACACTTGGGTATTCTTGCTTTTTCTGAGTACAGCTCGCAATGGCGAGGAAATATCAGCAGGTGATAGTGTACCTGTGGCAACTTGATATAAAAGCGGCTGAAATAGGTGAAAGTTACGTTTATCGATCAGAGTAATATTTACATTCGCCTTAGCTAGTGTCTTGGCTGTATACAGTCCACCAAAGCCACCACCAATGATGACAACCTGATGTGGTGCATTCTTTTCCAGTGAGGCTACCATAATAAATATTTCCTGTGTTAAGAGATTTGTAACTATTCTTAACAAGAATGTAACAATATTAAGTTATATGTTGCAGTCTATTGAGAACAATTAAAAAAATCATAAAAGTGTCCAATATGCCTCTTAGGGACTGACAATTAAGAAATATTCTATTGCGGAGGTCAGCAGGGAGCAGGGAGCAGGGAGCAGGGGGGATAAATAACAAATATAGTCTGATGAAATGGGGCAATTTATTTTCTGGAAATCCCTGATAACTAAGTTTGATTTAAGTAAGTAGGCGAGAATAAATCAAAGTATATTAAGTAATGTAAAAATATTGAGATTGTTTCGTAGTGAGGGCTACAGCCCTCAAATAAGGACTAAAGTCCTTACTACAAACATTGAATTATTCCTGCTGCTCTACTTATTGCAGTAAAATCTGTCTATTCCAGTGATCACAATCTTGCTTACCGGAAAAATGCGCTTAAAGCTTAAATAATTTATGAGAATTGCTGCATTGAAAGATTCTGTGAGCCATGAGAGAGGAATTGTGATGAAATGTCGTATGCGCCCAAATTTTTCCGGTTTGCTGTTGCTGGGAACACTTGTACTGCTTCTGGGGTGGGCAATGCTGAATCCTCCCAGTGCCGCAGCAGCTATCCGACAACTCGAAGAAGCACCAGGGCAAATTGTTTATCAGTCTCGTCAAACCCTCAAAGATCAACATGGTAATAGCTGGCAGGCGATCGCTTTTAAGCGCATTCGTCCCGATGAGCAAACCAGCTTTGAACTAAGGTTGGTGGGTTTTCCCGGTGTAGTTGAAATTGACCGATCTCAACCTCTGACCTTAATCACCTCATTAGGTAAAATACTAACTGCGGCAGATGTTTCCAGCCACATCTTTACCGAAACTACCAAGCCTGAACCTAATGTTGGACAATACGATCTTCAACCTTTATTACCACAGTTACAGATGGGAATTCCCCTGAAGTTGACATTACCAACCATCAACGGCGAGGCGGTAAGTTTGTCAATCTCACCCTTATTAATTGAAGAATGGCAAACCGTTGCTAGACGTGAGTAGTTTTCGTATAAAGCCAATAGATCATCACTCAGCACTCAGCACTCAGCACTCAAATAGATAGACAATGCAGATTATCCAGTCTCTCCATACAGCGATTCTCGTCACGGACTTAGAAAAATCCGAAAATTTTTATAGCAACCTATTGGGATTGTCTAAAATAGAGCGTTCTTTGAAATATCCTGGTGTATGGTATCAAGTGGGTAATTATCAAATTCACCTGATAGTTGCAACTACTGTTCCTACAGATAACCCTGATCAAAAATGGGGACGCAATCCTCACATTGCCTTTGCTGTTGCTGATTTGGATGTTGCTAAACAAGAGTTACTCAATCAAAATTATCCCGTTCAATTTAGTGCTTCCGGTCGCGCCGCCCTCTTCACTCAAGACCCAGATGGAAATATTATAGAACTCAGTCAGCAGTGAAAATTATTGCTTACTCTTACAGTCATCCCTTGCTAGAACCTTCTATTGATGTCAATGATTGGGGATGGGAAGTGGATCAAGTTTATCAAGATTTGGGTAAAAGAACGCAGTTACAAAAACTAATCACAGACTGTAAAACTGAACCAGCAGATTATCTGCTCATTCATCGTTTAGAAGAATTGGGAGATACTTTAGAGGAAGTAAGCGATCGCTTGCATGAACTCGAAGCAATGGGGATAATCATCATAGCCACCGAACAACCCTACACTTCAGAAATTTCTCATGTAGGCTCTGATTTGTGGAAATTATTACAGGAAATCCAACGCCAGCACCATAGCCGCCGTATTCGTCAAGCACACGCCTGTAATCGTCTCCAAGCCTCCCCCCCTCCAGGTAAAGCTCCTTATGGCTATCGTCGGAGTAAAGAAAAATATACTATTGATCGCAGTACCTCACCAGTAGTCAAAGATTTTTTTGAACACTTCTTGCTTTATGGTTCCCTACGTGGTGCGGTGCGTTACTTGGCGAAAAAATATGGTAAAAAAATTTCTGTTACTACCGGTAGACGTTGGCTAACTAATCCCGTTTATCGGGGTGATACAGCTTATCAACATGATCAAATTATTTCTGATACCCATATTCCCATAATTTCTAGAGAAGAAGCGGCTCAAGTTGACAGAATTTTACGCCGTAACAGTCGTTTACCATCTCGAACGGCTAGCGCCCCACGTTCTTTAGCTGGGTTAGTTGTTTGTAGTCAATGTCAGTCACATACAACTGTTACCCGTGTCACCAGGCCTCATCAAGATAAAGAGTATCTTTATTTACGTCCAATTAGTTGTACTCAACTGCCTAAATGTCGGGCTATTCCTTACCAGGATGTCTTAGAAAAGACAATTAAAATTGTTTGCCGTGACTTACCCCTAGCTGTGGCCGGAATGGATTTTCCGCAGTTGGATAGCATTAAAAATAGTTTAGGGCAAGCGATCGCCCATCAGCAAGAAATCCTCCAGCAGTTACCCGCTTTAGTCGCTACCGGGATTTTGGACGATGAAACCGCGAAATTAAGGGCTTACAAACTCCGCACCGAAATTTCCCAACTCCAAGCTAAACTAGCCACACTTCCCCCAGTTAACTTGCGTTCTGTAGCTCAAGCCGTTTCTATTCCTCAATTTTGGTTCGATTTATCAGAAGCAGAACGCAGATTTTACTTACGAGAATTTATTAAACAAATTGAACTTATCCGCCAGGATAAAGAATGGGAGTTACGGGTGATTTTTATTTTTTAGCATTAGATGTTGGTGGTTTACCTGCATTCCGCACATTTACAACTTTACCCAGTAAATCAAACCAAAAGGGCGCACCCATAGAAATGGCAATCCCACTCAGGAACCAGCCGAAAATCATAGTTAAGAATTTCCAGATAGAAAAATGATACATCTTACTTTTATTCCAACCAATTTGTTCTTCTAAATTAATAGCAGTCCAACCAATTGGTAAAGCAATATCTGCTAAAACTTGTTCAGTTTCTTTTTTTAAATTAGCTAAATTTTCCGATGAATCAATATTATTACTCTGCACGATTTGACCAGCATTATTAACAATAGCAGTTCGGACAGAAGAGTCTTTTGATAATCTGCTGACAATATGAAATGCGTCAGCATTGGCAAACACGGCAATGGTAAAGCCAAGTAAAAGTGCCACTCCTTTGGAATTTCGTCTGTAAACACCAGATGCTCGTGCCATTGATTGATCAAAAGTTTGCTCTATCTCTTGTTGTAATATATAAATTCCTTCTTGTGTCGTTTTAGCTTTTATTTCAGCACGTTTTGCTAAAGCAGCCATGTTATTAATTACAGATGGCGGCAGTTTGTTGGCAAATAATTGCAACTTTTGGCTGAAATATTGCAATTGTTGATAGGCTTCACTATTTTTATTTTGCAATTCATTTTGTAATTCTTGATGAATATCACTACCTATATTGATTAACTGCATAACTTCGTGAATATTAGGACTTAAACATTTGAGTGCAATAGTTTGTTCAATATCACCAAAAATATCTTCCCTGAAAAATCTCAACCTTTGCAAACTTTTGCCAGCAAAAAAA
>NZ_JAYGHH010000004.1:89037-92256 GCF_034931045.1 Nodularia sp. UHCC 0506 | reverse complement strand
CCGGCATATCTTCTTGAAAAATTTCTATGTACCTATCTATACTATTTTTCATCCGATTCAGACTAGTTACCAAGTCAGTTTTATCTTTGTGAAAATCAGCCAAAATTTTAGCAAAGCTTTCCTCAACTATTTCTGTAAATTCATGGTAGATAATAATTGAAAATTCATTTATATGGTCATCTACATTATTTACCTGTTCATGAAACTTTAATAAGATATTTTGTATCTCATGTAACTGTTCATCTTTAAATTTTATGAATCTTGATTCAGTCAATTTTTGTACAAGCACTGGTATACCTAATGTTTCCATTAAAGTTGTAGCAAAAATTTCTGCCGGAATATAAGATGGCGCACTGTGTTTCATGGAGTTCTTATTGTCATCTTTGATATCTTCTGTTTGATATTGTGTATATCCAAAAATACTTTTAGTTCTTTTTTCTCCAGATAGGGAAAATTTCACAGGAAGAGATGATAAGAACCAAACTAACTTGCGAGGTAGATTCGTCAAAAATCCTTTTGATTCTTGGTTAACACTTTTAATCAAGGGATGGTTATACAAGTCATTTACAAAGCTGATCACACTATCATTGTCTGAATTTGTCGCATCACCTGCTACAAGAATTTCAATGGATTTTTTGAGGTGGACTGCACGCCATTGTAAAACTGTAGTAATCATTTCTTGAATTTCAGAAGCTAACAAGCTTAAAGTTAAGTAGATAAAAATTAAACCAATTGTTATATCTAAAATAAAAGGTAAACTCATTGGCACTTTCCTCAACAGGTATTTAACATATTTATATTGGTACTATTTGTATCATTTTTACCTTAAAATAATTGTTAAATAACTTGAAGGAAATTTTGGTAAATTTGCCAAATAATTATCGTTTTTCAGAGAAAAATTAGCTAATCTTATAACTTAGTAATTGTTCAAAATATATATTGTTACTGGGTGGCAACATTAAAAGTTCGTTTTAATCTCTACTTAATCAAACCAGCAAGAACCAATAATGATTATAGAATATGCAAGAAGGAAGCTTTATTTGGGGCTGTCTAGAAAAACAACATCACGCGGTTAATAAATGGATTGATTGGCTATGGCTGATGGTATTACTATTGGCCGCAGTGTTACTGTTTAGTATCAATCTGGGAGAGTTGCCTCTGCAAGATGGGGATGAAGCTACTGTGGCACAGGTTGCTAGAGAAATATGGAATGCTCCCATTGGTTCTATGCGATGGCTTTACCCAACTTTAGGAGGTGAACCATATCATTACAAACCACCTTTAATACATTGGCTAATTGCTGGGGCTTATGCTTTAGGAGGAGTGAATGAATGGACAACTCGTTTACCTAGCTCAATTCTGACAGCTTTTTCTGTACCATTACTGTACTTTATTGGTCGAGAGATATTTCGTCAACGTTGGGCTGCTGTTTATAGTGCTTTGATTTATCTGACAATGCTGCCGGTGGTGCGTCATGGCAGATTAGCGATATTAGATGGCGCAGTGGTCAGCTTTTTAATGGTGATGATGCTTTGCGTGTTGCGATCGCGCCGGGATTTACGTTACTGTCTGGGAATTGGCATCGGACTGGGGTTAATTTGTCTAACTCAGGGGCTATTTGGTATCTTACTAGGTGCGATCGCCATTGTTTTTTTATTTTGGGACACACCAAGATTGCTCACCAGTCACTATTTCTGGATAGGCATTTTTATTGGCACTTTACCTGTATTCGTTTGGTATAGTATTCAACTCTTTCACTACGGTTATGATTTTGCTCAAGTTGGCCTTTTCAATCAATCCATCAGGGGAATCGGCACAGCTATTGCCGGCAATTCTGCATCACCCTGGTATTATGTGATTGAAATTCTCAAGTGGACATGGCCTTGGTTGATTTTTTTACCCCAAACTATGCGCTTAATTTGGGAAAATCTAAATCTTAGCTGGGCAAAACTCCTGTTGGTGTGGAGTCTCGGCTATCTACTGGTTATTTCCTGGATGAGTATAAAATTACCTTGGTACGGTTTCCCCATTTACCCTAGTTTAGCCTTAGCTTTTGGCGCTCAGTTAGCAGAAATAGAAAATCTGCCTCTCTTAACATCCTATCCACGGTCTTGGGTAGCTGGTTTTTCAATACTGGCTGTATTCGCTTCAGCTGGTAGCATTTACTTCAGTAGTGGTACAGTACAAAAAACCGACGTACAACTGATTTTTGCATCTGTAGCCTTGACTATGACTTTAGCCGCTATTTTGGCAGAACGAGGGAATGGGCAATTCTTAAAAATTTTGTGCTGGGGAAGTTATATTTCTCTACTGCTATTGATGAGATCAAATTACTGGGTTTGGGAATTATGGGAAGCTTATCCAGTCAAACCAGTAGCCACGATGATCAAGCAAGCAGATCCATCTGTGAAAAAGATTTATACATCTTTTGCTTACCATAGACCCTCATTAGATTTTTATAGCTATCGCACTATTATTCCCGCTTCTGTCAATGAATTGCAATATCATTGGCATTATACTGGACAACCTTATTTTTTAATCAAAGCAGATGAGATCACACAACTGCAATTAGAATCAATCAAAGAAATTGACAAAGCTGAAGATTGGATATTAATCACCAAAGAACCCAATTAGTTTTCCCAAAAAGTCAAAATTGAAATACTTGCTGTGACTGGGTTGGAAACTTTTTCCATATCCTAAGCACCTTGGTGATTGCGACCACTGAAGAGACACTGTGTTTATGAATTTAGCCTGGCAACGATTTACTTTATCTTATTTACCTCTGAAACAATATCTGGCTACGAGCTACTTACACCGTTTTTTAGTGGGGATATTGCACTCTTGGCGGCAAAGTAGCATCTTGATGCAGTGGGGAGATTTAATAGCCGTTGCTTTACTCAGCCTGGTTTATGCTCTGACCCCTTTTGTATCGAGTAGCCTAGTAGGAGTATTGTTAGTAGCTTGTGTAGGATTTTGGCTACTGTTGACTTTATCCGATGAATCAGCGCCAGCAAATACGCCGTTATTTACCCCAATTCACTTGCTGGTGTTACTC
This sequence comes from Nodularia sp. UHCC 0506, assembly GCF_034931045.1. Lineage (NCBI taxonomy): Bacteria > Bacillati > Cyanobacteriota > Cyanophyceae > Nostocales > Nodulariaceae > Nodularia > Nodularia sp. UHCC 0506. The sequence goes on along the minus strand of NZ_JAYGHH010000004.1, from coordinate 89,201 downwards.
TATTGGGCAATTGCCGTAGTCTCTACAGCATTGTCTCCAGTTAAACAGGCAGCGTTAAAAGATTTGGTGGTATTGACACTTTATCTATTGCTGTTTGCTCTTTGTGCTAGAGTGTTGCGATCGCCTCGCTTACGTTCTTGGCTCATTACTCTGTATTTGCACGT
>NZ_JAYGHH010000004.1:11251-89010 GCF_034931045.1 Nodularia sp. UHCC 0506 | reverse complement strand
AATTGTGACTGTCTACGGGTTGCGGCAATGGTTTTTTGGGGCGACAGCACTAGCAACTTGGGTAGATCCACAATCTCCTCTGGCTAAAACCACAAGGGTTTATAGTTATTTGGGTAATCCTAACTTATTGGCGGGATATCTTGTACCAGCTGTAGTTTTTAGCTTGGTAGCTGTTTTTGCCTGGCAAAGTTGGATGAAAAAGGCTTTAGCGTTAACTATGTTTATTGCTAATAGTGCTTGTTTGGTGTTGACTTTTAGTCGTGGTGGCTGGATTGGTCTAGTGGTGGGGGTATTGACTGCGATCGCCTTGCTAGTTTATTGGTGGAGTGTACAACTGCCTCCTTTTTGGCGTACTTGGTCACTGCCAATTATTTTGGCAGGTATGATGGGCTTACTGTTGTTAGCAATCATCTTTGTCGAGCCAATCCGCCTGAGAGTTTGGAGTATTTTTGCAGACCGCCGAGACAGTAGTAATAATTTTCGCAGAAATGTTTGGGATGCTGTGTTCGAGATGATCCGCGATCGCCCGATAATTGGAATTGGCCCTGGACACAATTCTTTTAATCAAATATATCCCCTCTACCAACGTCCTCGTTATACAGCTTTAAGTGCTTATTCAGTCTTTTTAGAGATAGCTGTAGAAACTGGTTTTGTGGGTTTAGCCTGTTTTCTTTGGCTGATCATCGTGACATTCAACAACGCATTTGTGCAAGTGCGACAATTGCGGCAATCTAGAAATATAGAAGGATTTTGGTTGATAGCAGCTTTTGCTACTGTGGCAGGGATGCTGGCTCACGGTACTGTAGATACTATTTGGTTTCGTCCTGAAGTTAATAGTCTTTGGTGGTTAATGGTGGCTTTAATTGCCAGCTACTGGACACCCATAGCTCAAAACCACACTCAGAATGTTAATTCTGCTTACGAAGACCCCACAGCCATCTAAATACAATTAACCAACAGCAGAATTCAGGAGCCAGAATGGGTGGATTTCTAGCTCCTGAAGGTTTAATCGACTTTTGTCGGTCATTCTGAATTCTGTTAACTTAGCGTGGTATAGCTCTTTATGACTTTTGAGTTATCCTCAAAATTAATATTGAATAGGTTAGTCTCTGTAGGTTGTACTTCCAGTAGTACTCGGCTCGCGATAAGCAGTATGTTCATCGCCACGTTTTCTACCAGCTAAACCAGCTAAACCAAATAAACCGATTAATCCTAACCAACCCCAATCAGCATCTCGGCGTTCGTAAACCGTAGTTCTCGGTGTAGTTTCAACTCTGGGGTCAGTAACTTGAGCATTTACCGGTAGAGTTAAAGGCAACATCGCCATACTTAAAGTGAGAAAGCCAGCACCAACTGCTGTGGTGAAATTACGTGTCATGGTGAAAATCTCTCGTCCCTTCCAATATCATTCACCACTGTATCGAGTCCCATCACTAATCAAATCAATCTGCGGCTATAAACTAGGCTTTCTCTAAACTCACACTGAAGATATACAACATACCTTCCATTTCTATGCACTCCAGTGTAGGAATTGTGAGATATTTCAAGCTTAATAATTTTTCATCGCCCGTTGTATATCACGCTGATCTTGCCGTCGTTTCAGGGATTCACGTTTGTCATGGAGTTTTTTACCTTTACCAAGGGCTATACTCACTTTTACCCACCCTCGTTTGAGGTACATTTTTAAAGGTACTAGTGTTAAACCCTCCTGTTCCACCTTGCCAATTAATTTACGAATTTCTCGGCTATGTAGCAATAGTTTGCGCGTGCGACGCGGTTCATGATTAAAATATTGACCACTAGCATTGTAAGGAGAGATATGAACGTTGATCAACCATGCTTCGCCATTGCGAATCAATGCATAACCGTCTTGAAGATTAACTCTCCCGGCGCGAATCGATTTGACTTCTGTTCCGACTAACTCCACTCCCGCTTCAAAGGTTTCTAAAATTTCATACAAATAACGGGCTTGACGGTTGTCACTAATAACTTTGTAACTTTGACTCTTTTCGCTCATTGAAAAAAATTTGTGTGCTTTAATTGTGCTGCAAAAATTTTGGGGCTATGCCAATTTTAAATTTTAGATTGAAATCCAAAATCACCAAGTCTCGTACCCTGGTTGTTGAGGCCAATCCAAAATTGATTGGCTATCTGGTAAATTGATCAGAAAACATTAGACCTCTATTAGCTTTATCCTATATTCTTTTAATTTAGCTTTTCTCAAGGACTAAAGTGGCAAAAAAATGATGCCAAGTTCAATATTAATTTACATGAAGATGAATATTTTTTGTATATGATGGGTTTATTGTTAAGAATAAAAAAGCTAAATGTAGTTTTTTGGCATTAAACATCAAAATGTGTTAATGTTTGTAAAATATTTTCATAATTTAATTTTCTCTTTATAAATCAATCTTCAGGCAGTCATTGGCTGGTAATCCTGTCATAGTATGAAAAATAAGGACACTATTTCTGCCTGTGTTTACTGTTGTAGCTTGTACAAATAAATTTCTGAGTAAAAAAATGCTAGGGGTGTATTGTCCATGCCCTTGACTATTCTTGTTGTGGATGATGACCTGGGAACTCGTTTGTCTATTAGTGATTATCTTGAACTGTCTGGCTACTCTGTAGTCATGGCAAATGACGGTCAAGAAGCTTTGGCAATGGTAGATAATTACCATCCTGATTTGATCGTTACCGATATTATTATGCCACGAATGAACGGCTATGAACTGGTGCGTAGGGTTCGCCAACAACCAGCATTCCGGCTATTACCTGTAATTTTGTTAACAGCCCGCACAAAAACCCAAGAAAGAATTCTAGGATACCAATCGGGGTGCGATTTGTACTTGCCTAAGCCTTTTGAACTAGAGGAGTTAGCAGCAGCAATTCGTAATCTTCTAGAGCGATCGCAAATTATTCAATCTGAGTACCGCTTTTCTCATAAAGAAAATTTGGGCAGTTTCGCACCCACAAGAGAGGCGGAAATCCCAAATTCTCTACGCACTAATATTCAGCAGTCCCATCTGTTAGCATCCCTGACACCCAGAGAACAAGAAGTTCTAGAACTTTTGACTCATGGTTTTTCTAATGCTGATATGGGCAATCAACTGCACTTAAGTCCGAGAACAGTAGAAAAGTATGTGAGTAGTTTATTGAGAAAAACCGCCACCAGCAACCGAGCTGAACTGGTGCGTTTTGCCATCAAGCACGGATTAGTGGAATAGCTTTTACTCCCCACTCAGCACTCAGCACTCAGCACTCAGCACTCTTTTCACTCAGCACTTTCCCCTAACGTGTTGCAGTAGACCTTCACAAGCATCCACAAGTAAATCTATTACCTGATTAAAACCCTCTACTCCGCCATAGTAAGGGTCTGGAACTTCCTTGAGGGAATGACGAGAGCAAAAACTACACATTAAGTAAACTTTGTGATGATACTGCCCAGTTCCATCAAGAGCAATTATATGATCATAATTCGCTTGATCCATTGCCAAGATCATATCAAAGTCCTGAAAGTCTAATTTTTGCAATTGCCGAGCTTGACCAAGCAGTTTAATTCCCAACTTTGCAGTAGCAGCATTACTCATGCGTCGGTCTGGTGGGCTACCAATGTGATAACTAGATGTACCAGCAGAATCACAGAGTATACCATCGCTTAAGCCCGCTTTGTCGATGAGATGATTCATAATGTTTTCTGCCGATGGTGAACGGCAGATGTTCCCCAAACAGACAAACAGCAACTTGTAAGGCATAAATATTTACTTGATATTGATACTGGTTCAAAAGTCCACAGTCATCAGTCTAATGGTTTATGACTAATGACTAATGACTAATGACTAGTGACTAAAATCCAGGTAGTTCCAAACCACTGGTCAAGTCTTCCATCCGTTCTCGCATTGTGGCAGTGGACTTGTTGTAGGCATCTTTCATTGCTACAGTCACGAGATCAGAAAGTAATTCTGCTCCTTGTTCTAGAGCTTCTGGGGCAATTTCCACCCGCTTAGGTTCTTGGTTCCCACTAACAATGACTTTAACCAGTCCACCACCGGATTCTCCCTGGATTTCCATTTGCTCCAATTCTTCTTGAAGCTGTTTAGCGCCTTCTTGAACTTGCTGCGCCTTTTTGAAAGCGTCCGCGAGTTCTCTCATTTTGCCCAAACCAAAACCGAATCCCTGTCCTTTGCCTGTCATAATTAATTGTCCAAGTGTACGTTAAATAACAAAATCAAATTCAATTATAGATGCGGTAGGCAATTTACCTCTTTGATTACCAATAATTAATGCTGGGTATCGGGAAAAGGCAGGAGGAGCGGTTTTTAAGTAACCGGAGGTTTAAAGTAATTTCTCACTCCCCCTTGCTCCCTGCTTCCTGCTCCCCTGCCTCTTAACTCCCCACTTTAGCCAGCCGCCTGAAACTCACCAATCATTTTTACTTCTGGCTGTAAGCAAATTGACCAATGTTCTTTTACTTGCTGTTGGATATGACGAATGAGAGCAAAAATATCGCTGGCCTTAGCTCCGCCACGATTGACGATAAAATTAGCGTGTAATAATGCTACTTGCGCTCCGCCAATTTGGTAGCCTTTTAAACCTGTTTGTTCAATTAACCATCCAGCCGCATAAGGTGTGGGATTGCGGAATACGCTGCCACAGCTAGGGAAATTGTAAGGCTGGGTAGTTAGTCGATGTTGTTTATGTTGCTTGGTTACTGCTAAAACTAAGGCTGGATCAGTACCTGGTTGGAGTTGCAAGGTGGCTTGGGTGACAATGCGTTGGCAACGCCGCTCTGTTGGAGATTCGCTACTTTGCAGTGATGAAGAGCGATAGCTGTAACCTATCTGGGCTGGGGTGAGAGTTTCTATTGTTCCATCGGGCGAAAGTACCTCGGCGCTAACTAACATATCTGCGATACAGCTATTATGCGCCCCCGCATTCATGACTACAGCACCCCCAACAGTTCCGGGGATACCCACAGCCCACTCTAATCCTTGCCAACCTAATTTTGCTGCTTCCCATGCCAAACTGGGAATTGATTCCCCGGCTGCTACTGTTAATTGACCTGTTTGGGGATCAAAGTAGCTATGACGCAGATGACGAGTAGAAATTACTAAGCCTGGTAATCCGCGATCGCTTACTAACAGATTAGAACCTGCACCTAATGTTGTTACAGGTAATCCATGTTCTTTTGCATATTCAACGCTGGCTTGCAGTGCTTCTAAATTCCGAGGAGCAACGTACCATTCCGCAGCTCCCCCAACTCTATAAGAAGTAAATGCAGATAAGGAAGCTTGTGACTTGATCACACAATCTGTCCCTTTTAAGTAAATTATTTTACTATTACTTGAATCTTCAGTTTCCTGCTTCTGTGTATTTGAAGCAAAAATGGTGCAGACATTTCCAGCTGCCTGGGAAATTTTCATTTTTACGTAAATTTGTGAAATTTTTACTTTTAACTGCCGTAAAAATACAGCAATAGTATCAATCGATAGAATCCTTGCTAGAGGGAAACTGCCATTTTTTCCACACTTAGGATGTGGCTACAGCAGGTTCGCAAAGAGTATGAATTATTTCAGGAATCACCTGATTTAAATTCCCAGCACCGAGAAATAGGACTAAATCTCCCGGACGCAGTGTTTGCTGCAAAAACCCACTCATTAAGAGCAGATTTGGTTGATAAAGTACTTGTGGGTGTAGTTTGGCTATTTCTGTGGCCAGTCGCTCACCATTAATTTGCCCTAAATTGGGTTCACCAGCACTGTAAATGTCTGTCAATACCACTAAATCAGCATGAGTAAATGACTCGGCAAATTCTTTCAAAAAGGTCAATGTGCGACTATAGCGGTGGGGTTGGAAAACGGCCACTACTCTTTGTTCTGGTCTGGCTTGGAGGCGTGCAGCCGCAAGAGTAGCGCGAATTTCACTGGGGTGATGGGCATAATCATCGATGAAGGTAATACCGCTAACTTCTCCCCGAAACTCGAAGCGTCGTCTGGCTCCTTCAAAGCTGGCAATACCCTTGGCAATGGCTCCGAATTCTAAACCCAAGGCTCGACCAACAGCTACTGCTGAAAGAGCATTGCTCAAATTATGCCGACTCAGCAACCGCAATTTCAATACTCCCAATGGTTTGCCTTTTTCCCAAACTAGGGCTGTGCTACCATCAGCGCGATATTCAATATTAGTAGCGGTATAATCAGCATTTGTCTCTGGGTTGAGGCTGTAAGTAATTGTGGGTTTGAAGCGTTCGCGCACTGTGTCACAATCAATACAACCTATGAGAGTCTGACAACCATCAGCGAATTTTTGGAAGATTTTAACTACTTCTTCTAATGTGTCGTAGTGGTCAGGATGATCGAGTTCAATATTAGTAATAATGCCAATTGTTGGGGCGTGTTTTACCAGAGAACCATCAGATTCATCGGCCTCAGCTACCAGATACTTGCTTTGCCCTAATCGAGCATTTCCTTCCCAAGCATCAACTTCGCCACCGACAATAATTGTGGGGTCTAAACCAGCTGATAACAGCATATTGCCAATCATGCTACTGGTAGTAGTTTTACCATGAGTGCCGGCAACTGCAATGCTATAGTAATCTGAAATCAAGGCAGCTAGTACATCTGAACGATGTAAAATTGGACATCCTAATTCTAGTGCTGCTTTGTATTCCAAATTATTGGCATTAATTGCTGTTGAACAAACAACTTGAGGCAAGGTTGACTTGCTATTCGTAGCTAATATTTCTTCTGAGGTTAATAATACTCGATTACTTGATTCACTTGATCGAAAGAATTCCAGATTACTGGCCTCTTGTCTACCAAAAATATTGGTGCCTATGGACTCCAACTTGCGGGTAATATGACTGGGGCGAAGGTCAGAACCTGATACTGGTATTTGACGCTTTGCCAAAACGTATGCTAGGGCAGACATACCTATGCCACCAATACCAATGAAATGAAATGGTCTGCCATGAAAATCTACATAATTACTCATTGATTAGTCCTCTTACACCACACCATAATCACAAATGACACGCGTATCATAACAGGAATTTGATTTTTACCGTAACTGCCCTTGCATCTTGTTTATACCTGATGTTGAGATTATTTTCCTCTGTTGTTTTGCTGATTGAGAATGATTTTACCTTTGTTGGAGGTTTTTGCTATTTCCAAACTGTTATAAAGATTATTCTGGAAGTTTTGGCCGCATCGGGACAGAAAATCTGGTAGTTTCAAATACATCTTTATAAATTCCTTACTAGTGTTGGCTACAGTAATACATTGGTAGTGAAACTGCTTGAAAAATCTAGAACTGTTGCCTGAAACGTCTCTACACCGTGAATTGAGCGCGATAGTATATTTGTATTAAGGTTTTGAGGAATTGAGTCAAGTTTAGGTATGACCAAATGCAGCAAATTGGTATCTTTGGTGGCACATTTGATCCAGTTCATTGGGGACATTTACTCGTAGCCCAAACAGCTTTGTCGCAAGTACCTCTGGAAAAGGTTATTTGGGTGCCATCACTAAATCCTCCGCATAAAAAAGCAGTTGTGTTTGAACATCGTTGGAAAATGCTGAAATTAGCAACAAGAGAAAACTCAGCATTTAATGTCTCCCTAGTAGAGACAAAACGCTCTGGGACTTCCTATGCCATCAATACTTTGATGGACTTATCTAGTTGTTATGCAAATACTCACTGGTACTCGATTGTGGGTTTAGATACATTTAGCACCTTACCCCGTTGGTACCGTGGACACGAAGTAGCACAAATGTGTGATTGGTTGATCGCACCCCGACTGCTAGGTGGTGAGACTATAGCTCAAAGTGAGCAAATCTGCAAGCAGGTGGAGCAACAACTAACAGAGCAGTCGCTGACTATTCACTGGCAATTATTGAATATACCTTTAGTTGGAATTTCATCAAGTCTAATTCGTCAACTTTGCCGCGATCGCCAGTCAATTCGCTATTTAGTCCCAGAATTGGTCAGATCCTACATCACGACTCACAGCCTTTACTCAGGTAAATCTGAATAAAGTATGTGTTTTTTTTATTGATCAAACAGTTTATGGTTATTAATACCCCTCCCCTTTGCGATATGATTGGGTTCAAAGATATCAATTTATAGGCATAAATACAGAGGGTAAGACACTGTGATTAGAGTCGCAATCAACGGTTTTGGGCGTATTGGACGTAACTTTGCACGCTGCTGGGTAGGCAGGGAAAATAGCAACATTGATCTGATAGCTATTAACGACACATCAGACCCTAGAACTAATGCACACCTCCTAAAGTATGACTCCATGCTTGGGAAGTTAAAGAATGTTGACATTACGGCCGATGATAATTCAATCATTGTGAATGGTAAGACCATCAAATGCGTATCGGATCGCAACCCCGAAAACTTGCCCTGGAAAGAGTGGGAAATTGACCTGATTATTGAATCAACAGGTGTATTTACCAGTCGGGATGGCGCACAGAAGCATATCAATGCTGGAGCCAAAAAGGTTCTCATCACTGCTCCCGGTAAAAACGAGGATGGTACTTTTGTGATGGGGGTGAATCATCACGACTATGACCATAACCAGCACCACGTCATTAGTAACGCCAGCTGTACTACTAACTGCTTGGCTCCTATCGCTAAGGTGTTGAACGATAAATTCGGGATCATCAAAGGCACGATGACCACCACTCACAGCTACACTGGGGATCAGCGTTTACTAGATGCTTCTCATCGGGATTTGCGACGGGCGCGGGCAGCAGCTATTAACATTGTTCCCACCTCCACCGGTGCGGCAAAAGCAGTAGCGCTGGTAATCCCAGACCTGAAAGGTAAGCTGAATGGTGTGGCTTTACGCGTGCCTACTCCGAACGTTTCAATGGTAGATTTCGTAGTTCAAGTTGAGAAGCGTACTATTACTGAAGAAGTTAATCAAGCGCTCAAAGATGCCTCAGAAGGATCGCTCAAAGGCATTTTGGACTACAGCGAACTACAATTGGTATCTTCCGATTATCAAGGTACTGACGCTTCTTCAATTATCGACTCCAGCTTAACCATTGTCATGGGCAATGACTTAGTGAAAGTTATGGCTTGGTATGACAATGAGTGGGGTTACAGCCAACGAGTTCTAGATTTGGCAGAACTAGTAGCCACAAAGTGGGCTTAGAAGAGTGCTGAGTATTGAGTGCTGAGTGCTGAGTGCTGAGTGCTGAGTGCTGAGTATTGAGTGCTGAGTATGAAACTAGTTACTTCATTACTTGGTCATTAGTCATCCCCGAAACAAAATGTAGAGACTTTGTATACAACGTCTCTAAAATGGTTCACTATAGACTATTGCGTGAAATGTTGGAATCCCTGGCCTAGAGTTAAAACTTGGTCGGGGAATTTTTTATGTTGGTCGTGTAGTATTACTTGGGAACCTGTTGTAATAGTTCCAACTATAGCGGCACTTTCACCGAGGTTTGTCACTAAATTATGGGCGAGAACTGCTGGTAAGCACAGCACTAATTCAAAGTCTTCACCACCATAAAGAGCATATTCTAGAGCTTTTTCTGGTGTTAGCCAGTGGCTAAAAGTTGCGTCTAATGGGATTTGTCTGGCTTCTAGGACAGCGCCAACACCACTGGTGTGGCAAATTTGTAAAATCGCATCTGCCAAGCCGTCGCTGCTGTCCATTCCGGCGATAGGGAGATTGGTAGATGAGGGATAGGATGGGAGAATTTGCCAAAGTATGGGTAAAACATCTAGTCTGGGTTGCGGACGTTGGTGGGCTGTGATCAGTGTCCTTTGTTCTGCATCGCTGAGGTTTTGCTTTAATTCGGGATGCAAGAGCAATTGTAAGCCTGCGTGGGATGCTCCATGAACACCTGTGACAGCGATCGCATCACCCACTTGAGCCGCAGAACGTCGGATAATCCTCTGGGGATCGACTTGACCAAAGGCGGTAATAGAAATAGTTGTTACAGGCGATCGCACAATGTCACCGCCCACAATTACGGTATTGTATTTCTGGAGGCATTCTGTCATGCCTTGGTACAAGCGCTCAACCCAACTCACCATAACTTCCCCAGGTAGTCCCAAACCGACGGTAATTCCTAGAGGATAAGCCCCCATTGCTGCCAAATCGGATAAATTAGCAGCCACAGCCCGCCAACCAGCATCTTCTGGCGATGTGGTGACATTGCTAAAATGCACACCATCAACAAGGACATCTGTTGTCACTACTAAAGATTTATCTGGTGCAGTTACAAGTACTGCTGCATCATCGCCAATCATTCCTGGGGGACAGAAACGCTGTAATTTTTCTAAAATACCTTGTTCGCCAATATCTTTAATTTTAGTCACGTCTCTTCGCTCCGAATTAAAAATTAAAAATTAAAAATTAAAAATTAAATCCTCCACGGATAAATCCGAGGGCTGGAATTAATGTTGTTTTACTTTTTTCTTCTCCATAAATAAATTTAGTTGCTCTGTATCCTTTTTTTTCTTTGGTCATTGGTTATTTGTTATTTGTTATTTGTCATTGGTTTTTCCCAGTCTTCCTTCCTCGTCAAGTTAGGATAAAGGTATCATCTAGGAGTCAGTTGGGATGGTAAAAACACCAGTAACCAGCATCACTTTTGAGGAGTATTTAACTTATGATGATGGCAACGGTAAAATTTCAGTTTTATTACTGGAGGAAGGGCTGTATGAAGAAACAGTTTTCACTACCAATCAGCAGATAATATCACAGACATTTCCAGAGTTAGCGATCGCTGTCGAGCAAATTTTAGCGGCGGGAAATCTCAGTTAAAAAAAAGAGGAGTAGTCCTAAACAACCCCTCAAACTCTTATATTTACTCGAAACTCAGCACTCAGCACTCAGCACTCAGCACTCTATCTACACTTGTGGCTCAACTAAGTTTTCTATTCCCTGAATCACAGTTGCCGATTCAATTTTGTCGCCTTCCTTAAGCTTATCCAAAATTTCTTTGCCTTCGGTGAGATAGCCAAAAACGGCATAGCGACCATCTAACAGGTTTCGTCCCGCAGGAGTGAGTTCTGGCTCAAACAAAAAGAAGAAAAATTGAGATGAACCTCCATTTGCTTCAGTTTCGGGGCGAGCCATTGCCAATGCGCCAAAGGAAGAAAAAGGCAAAACTGGCATATCAAGATACCGCCCAGCTTCTTCAAGAGTAATACCATAGGTGGGTTCCTCATCGCCTTCAACCAAAACTTCTAAAGGAACGGCACGGTATTTGCCAGTTTTGGGATCAATGAAACCTACTTCTTTTCCCGGTGGATCTCCGGTTTGCAGGACATAAGATTCTTCTGAACGGATAAATTCTAAGCCGTTATAAAAACCTCGCTGGACTAAATCCACAAAATTACCAGCTGTGACAGGGGCGCTATAACCATCTACCACCATAGTCAGGTCGCCTTTGTTGGTTTTCATGGCAACTGTGGCCCGACCTTTGAGTTGAGGGAGGTTATTGTACTCAGAAGGGACTTTAAAGGGGAATTCCGTCACCATCGACTCTTCTAATTGGGTGACAATATCCAGCAGTTTATTTCTGCCTTCAAGAATTTGTTCTTTGTCTTTAACTTTTACTGCTTCTTGCAATGAATCGACACCGGATTTTAACTCAGAAATCCAAGTTTTGGCTTGGGGTTGGCGTTCTTCGGGAACGCTTGCTAGGATTTGGTTAGGTTGATCGAGAATGCGTGAGGCTGTTTTCAAATCGCTAGACATAGCACCCCACCGTCGATTTGCCCGCAGTTGAGTAGCAATATCTTCTAAACTGGCTTGCAGTCGTCGTACTTGCTTATTCTCTATCGGGAGTGCATACCGTAATAAAGCCTTGCCTTCAGTAATTGCATTTCCAGATGGCAGGGCGGCATTCATAGGAGGAGTCCAGCCAGCTGTACTTATGCCTAAAAATATTGTTAGTAACAATATTGCCGTTAGGCTGTTCTTCAGCCAGGATTTTAATATGTTAAACATGATGGAATAACTCAAATGCAACATGAAAGTGTTGACTAGGCATAACCCATCAATCATCTTCCCACAGTACGAGTGCTGAGTAATCGCTTAATTTAGACATTAGGACTGGATACTAGTACCGTAAGCCGTTCGTCAGGAGGCGCATATTGCAATATGCCCTTACAAAAGTCAAAAGTCAAAAGCCGATTATATAAGCTTTTCATTGATTTTAGATAGCTGTACTGTACTAGGGATTAAATGGGAATAATTTTTGTCTAGTTATGAGTTTTCAGCCCTTGTGCCTCAGTTCCTTAACTTCTATCTTGACGATTAATGACTAATGACGACCCCTGAAGGGTACAATAAATGCCGATTGTCTTCCCAAATTTAAGAGCTTCATGATATCTAGTAACGACTTTCGACCCGGTGTATCAATTGTATTAGACGGGAATGTATGGCGAGTGGTCGAATTCCTCCACGTTAAGCCAGGCAAAGGCTCTGCCTTTGTACGGACAAAACTCAAAAGTGTCCAAAGTGGCAGCGTTGTAGAAAAAACCTTCCGAGCTGGGGAAACAGTGCCTCAAGCTAATTTGGAAAAAAGCACGATGCAGCATACCTATAAAGAAGGCGATGAGTTTGTCTTTATGGATATGGAAACCTACGAAGAAAGCAGATTAAGCGTGGCGCAAATTGGCGATCGCGTAAAATATCTGAAAGAGGGTATGGAAGTTAATGTGATTCGTTGGGGTGAGCAAGTGCTGGAAGTGGAACTACCAAACTCTGTAGTTTTGGAAATTGTCCAAACAGATCCGGGTATCAAAGGTGATACGGCGACAGGTGGAACTAAACCCGCTACTCTGGAAACAGGAGCAATGGTCATGGTTCCATTGTTTGTGGCTCAAGGTGAACGTATCAAAATTGATACTCGTGAAGATAAATATCTAGGCAGGGAATAAGTTTGCTCTGTTCCCAAAAGCAATTCTGATTGAAATCCCTAATACAGGGATTAAATCCCTGCCAAACTTAAAATTTTGATTTATGGTTAGGTCGAGGTAATAAAAACTGTGCCATTGGAATTTAATGAAATCCGCCAACTGCTGGCAACTATCGCCCAAACAGATATTGCTGAAGTAACGCTCAAAAGCGAAGACTTTGAACTAACGGTACGTAAATCGAGTTCCCGTGAAATCCTAGCCGCGCCAAATCAGGTCATGGAGGTGGGAACAAGTCGCGTTTTAGAGAGTGCTGTAAGTGCTTCTAGTGTGCAGTTGTCAGCAAATCCCCCATCAACCATTGATAAGAGGTTAGTGGAAGTGCCTTCGCCAATGGTAGGAACGTTTTATAGCGCTCCCGCACCTGGGGAAGCAGCATTTGTGAAAGTGGGCGATCGCGTCCGTGTTGGTCAAACAGTCTGTATCATTGAAGCTATGAAGCTAATGAATGAAATTGAGGCTGAGGTATCCGGGCAAGTCATGGAAATTCTACTGCAAAATGGCGAACCTGTGGAATATGGCCAGGCTTTGATGAGAATTAACCCTGATTAAGTATCGAAAAGTTTGACTGAGATATCTCGTCTAAGGTAGACAGATAGGATAAAATGTGCATATAAGTAGCAAATGTTTCCAAATACCTGAAGGTAATGTGGCAATGCCGAATCCTTAACCGCCGCAGTGAGGGGACTTGCGCTTACTACCGGGTAAAAGCTCAAACGATTTTTGAATTGTATCATCGGGTGTACGATGACCACCTAGCCACAAGGCTAGAAACACAAGCTCGCACCTTTCGCGTGTTAAATAGCAAAAGTTGAGTTAGCTATCAGTTATCAGTGAACAGTCACCAGCACCTAAACTGATAACTGATAACTGATAACTGAACTAAAGCTGATAGTTTTGCTCGAAGCTTTCACGAGTCAATGGCTGTTCCAACTCCACACCCTCGCCACCTAGAATATCTAATTGTTCTCCGTCCACCTCAATGTATACTTTGGCACTGGGATCTAGTGTTGTCGCCGTATAAACCACTTGTCCGACGCGTCCAATCATCGAGGTAGTACCGCCACCCGTGGTAAAGTCGTTAGATAAATTAACGTGAACCTCATTATTTTCCATCTTCAGACCCAGCAACTTAGTTCCTTCGGGTATAGTTGTCGAATCTGTCCCTTCTGTTGGCCCTTCTAATAAAGCTTGAAAAGCACTTTCTAAAACTTGATTAGGTTGTGTAGCAGCTATTTGAATAGGTTGAGGAACCAAATCAACACTTTGTCCGCTTGGTTTCAGCCAATAAACATTAGGCCTTTGCTCTTGTGCTGGCTGCTGGGTAACTGCTGGTGGTTTAGGCTGTGTGATGGTTTGAGACGGGTTAGTTAGTGTAGGAGACTGGTTAGAAGTCAGCCAAGCTACACCACCACCCACCGCTACAACTGCTGCTGAAACTGCTGCAATTACACCTGAAGAAATACGCTTAGTTCCTTGTTGGTCGTTCATATTTAAAACCTTCTTGACTGAGGATTGAGATAAGTGTGGTTCAGAGAAGCAGCCTGCTTAAAGACGATATCGATGTGTGGGGAGTTTCTTAAAATCTCAAGATGCTTTGATTTATCGAAATTTTGCTGACTGGATATCTTGCCTGTTTTAATACCAATTTGGAATTTAAAATTAGGAATTCTCTTGGCTAGGCTATTTCAGCAATTTGCCATCCTGCACCCATAGTAACTTTATTTCATCTTTATTTTAGGTTGACAGTTCTCGTCCGTCACCCGAACCTTAATGTAAATATAATCGTTTCTGGAAATACGGAGACTCACAGAGACTAGAAGAAAATATTTCAAACCCTGCATCCTCTATTTTAGTGAAATTAAATATCCACAGGGCTGAAGTATCTAAACTTCTGTGTACTTCTGCTGGCTGATGTAATCTACTCCTTTAATATATTAATCAAATTCTCAATGGCAATTTCCTGAAATTTACAGGAAAAGATTTACATAATTTTATACTTAAATATTTTTAACTTCCAGGTTTAAGTTATCAAGTCTAGATATTCAAATAATTTCAAATTCTGTGTTGTATTTCTTTAGCTCAAGTCAACCTACCTATTAACAAATTATATTATATTAATAATCAATCCCTTATTTGTGGTTGCTATGATTGTCACTGCTTCGACCCACAAGATTTCCTGGGAACTCTTACCCGAAGATTTCATTTTAGATGATGAACCTGTGGATAACGTAAATCAACCATCCTTAGCAGCTGCACTAACTGAAAGCCTACAACTGGCGGGAAAACTCCCAGAGAATGCCCTCACTACAACCAATTATGGCATCTGTGCCACAGTGAATGACAAAATTGTGGTGAAAGCACCTGATTGGGCTTACGTGCCACGAATTACCGTACCTAGAGAGCAAGTAAAACGCAGTTATACCCCTCATAAACAGGGGAAAATTCCCGTGGTGGTGATGGAATTTCTCTCAGATACTGATGGTAGTGAATATTCTAATAAGCTGACTTATCCTCCTGGAAAATGGTTTTTTTACGAACAAGTTTTGCAAGTTCCCAATTACCTAATTTTTGAACCTGACAACGGTGTTTTAGAGGTGCATCGTTTACATGAGTCTGGAAAATATGAATTACGTTCTTCTGATGAAAATAACCGTTATTGGTTGGAGGAAATGGAATTATTTATTGGTGTGTGGTCAGGAAAACGAGAAAATCGTGAAGGTTACTGGTTGAGGTGGTGGGATAAACAGGGTAATTTATTATTGTGGGGGTTTGAGTTGGTGGAACAAGAAAGACGCGAGAAGGAACATGAAAGGCGAGAAAAGGAAGCTGCTTTGCAACGTTTGCAAGAGTTGGAAAAACGATTACGGGATGCTGGAATTGAAGATTAAAACCTGAATTATCCAACTTTAACTAATTCGTTTAAAGGTTCTAAGCATTACATGAATTTAACCTCAGAAGTCGTTTGGAGTTTATTTTTAACAAGTCTCATAGGTTTATGGCTAATTTGGCAGGCTATCAAAATAAACTCTAATATTGACATATTTAAAATAACAGTTCAATGGTTTAGTAATAGACCTATTATTTTACCTACTTTACTTTTTTTGATTTTCCCGTTTTTATCTACATATATTTTTAGGATTTTTATAACAAAATTTAATATGGTAATCACAAATCAAATAATGACGCAAATACTAACAACTAGCGGATCAGTAATAAGTATATATGTTGCCAATAGAATTTTAGAAAGATTCAAACAAAGCCAGGAAGAAAAGAAAGTAGCAAAGATACTTGTAACAAGTATGGAAATTCACATAAATATTTTAGAAGAAGTAATGAAATATATGAGTGAAGATTGTTGTGAATCACAAATAACAAAAGTTGAAAATAAGGTAAACCAAATAAGAGAAAATTACATATATAAATCTGCTTTAACGTTAGTTGGTGTTTTGAAAATTAAATATGTAAATTTAATTTCTAAATATTACGTTGATTTGGATTTTCTTTTAAATAATGACATATTAAATATTTATGAAACAAGGTTTAAGCTTACAAGCAACAACGAGAAGATGAATAAATATATACCTACACCAACATTAGGATCTGTAAAAATAAAGATTGAAACGTTTATTTTTGAGGCAAAATGCTGCATCATGAAAATAAGTAAAGAAATACTTCAGGACAATGAAAAATTCAATAAATATAAGGAATTATTAAAACGTGAATATAAAATACATAAAAAAGAACTTGAACAATATATAGCGGACTATAATATAGAAATATATGAACAACCGCTTAACAATACTCTATTAATGAGAATTCAAACATTATTTGAAGAATTTCGTTTACTAAATGAGCTTGATACTAAGTAGGATTTAATTTGTGTTCATCAACTGCATTGACTCATAGGTGTTGGGAAGTAATTTTAGTGTAAAACTTTAACTGACAGCAAAATCTGTATACTTTCTTCTTGTTGGTGAGTGAAAGGCTAACACAATATCTTGTTTGGATACACCTAAATTTAATAAATCTTGAGCAATTCTTCTTTCAGTTCCATTATGTTGTATCCAAATTTTCCCGTTTTTAATATCAATATGTAACATCATCCCATGAATGCGTTTTTCTCCATCCCAACCTACATTCATTAACTGATAATGGTTGTTTTCTCTATCAATAACTAACTGTAGTTCTACATCTCCATAAGAGGGTTTATATTGACTGTATTCTTTGAGGATATTTTCAATGTAATTACGATATTTTTCTAATTTATCCATTGACTTATTGCCTCCTGATCAATATTATAGACAATGATTTTTAATTGATAATCTGCAATAGCTAGTTGTGTAAATTCTAGCTTGAAAAAACTTTCATAAATATCAAGAGGAACTGCCAAGTATAAACTTCTTTCTGGTTCCTGTCGCCGTAAAATTAAACGGTAATTTAGCAATTGTCCCAGGGCTTGGTGAAATTCAGATATTGTAGAATCACCCAGAAAACTTTTTATCTCAACTGCTATTTTTTGATTATCCTTTTGGGCTGCAAGCATTTTTTCTGCGCCCAAGTCTACATATAAATCCACTCCTCCAAATGAAATGAATAAGGGGTCATTTGTTATCGTCCAACCTTCTTTAACTAAGGCATTTTTGACAGCATCGTGAAATTTGTCTTTAGCCATTTTTGATATCAATGGCAGGCAAGATGCCTGCCCCACAAGAGATATATGTTATGCTTCTAGCGCTGTTTTAATCCACTGTTGGAGTGTGTTGACTACTTCTTCAATGGCTATTTCTTGAGTTTCACGGGTGGCGCGTTTGACTATTTCAACTTTGCCGTTGTTAATAGCTCGACCTGTAACTATTCTATAAGGTATACCAATTAAATCGGCATCTTTGAATTTTACCCCAGCCCGTTCGTCTCGGTCATCAAGTAATGTTTCTACACCTGCTTTGTTCAGTTCTGTGTAAAGTTTTTGGGCGATTTCGAGTTGTTTTGCATCTTTGATGTTGGGAATTGTCACAATTGCATGATAAGGTGCGATCGCAACTGGCCAAATAATCCCATCTTTATCATAAGATTGCTCTACAGCCGATTGTGCCAACCTGGAAACACCTACGCCATAGCAACCCATGAATAGCGGATTTTCCTCGCCTTGTTCGTTTGTATACGTTGCACTCATAGCTTGAGAGTATTTCGTACCCAGTTGGAAAATGTGACCGACTTCAATTCCTCTGGCTGTTTGTAGAGTTTGCTCAGGGTCATGAACCGCGCGATCGCCTGGTCTAGCTTTGCGTATATCTACTATTGTTTCAGGTAGTTTAAATTGTTCTCCCCAATTAGCACCAACTACGTGATAACCAGTTTCATTTGCACCTGTGACAAAGTTTTTTAACTCAACGGCTGTTTTATCGACTAACCGCAGAAACTGAGAATGCAACTGTTTATTAGCAGTAATATATTCATCTGCAATATCAGGCGCAATATAACCTAAAGGTAAAGATTTAGCTGCCCATGTTTGCTGCATTTCGGCATTGGGTACATCTAAGGCAATAATAGCTTTAGCACCGTAATTAGCGGCTAATTTAGTCAATTCATTCTGTAACTTGACTTCGTTAACTTCCTGATCACCCCGAATATTTACCAATACCAAAACCGTCATGCCATTATCATAAACTATTTGATAAAGGACATTTTTAACAATTTGCGTAGGAGAACATTTGAGAAAATTACAAACTTTTTCTATGGTTTCCGTTCCTAGTGTTTCCCGTTTTTCATAACTTGTAAATGGTGAAACTTCCACATCACTTGCTACAGAAACGGCTTTTTCTACATTGGCGGCATATTTACCATCTTCAGTGTAGAGAACTTCATCCTCTCCCGCATCCGCCAGTACCATAAATTCTGTCGAACCAGAACCGCCAATCGCGCCAGAATCTGCTTCTACAGCCCGGAATGCTAAACCAGAACGGCGTAACATATTGCTGTAGGCTTGATACATATCTTGGTAGGTTTCTTTGAGGCTGACTTCATCCACGTGGAAAGAATAACCGTCTTTCATAATAAATTCTCTTCCCCGCATTAAGCCAAAACGGGGGCGAATTTCATCACGGAATTTGGTTTGAATTTGATATAAATGTAACGGTAGTTGTCGATATGAGCGAATCATATCACGAGCAACAGTGGTGATTACTTCCTCATGAGTCGGCCCTAATCCTAATTGTTGTTCACGACGGTCGATGAGGGAAAACATAATTCCCTCGGCTTTGGTGTAGGTGTCCCAGCGTCCCGACTCTTTCCACAATTCCGCCGGTTGTAATTGGGGTAAGAGACATTCTTGTGCGCCTGTGGCGTTCATTTCTTCTCGGACAATTTGGGAAACTTTTTGTAATACTCGCCACATCAAAGGCAGGTAAGCATAAATACCGCTACCGATACGACGAATGTAACCCGCCCGGAGTAAGAGTTTATGGCTGGGGATCTCAGCATCAGCCGGATCATCCCTGAGTGTGACGAATAACATTTGTGACAGTCGCATCCTTATTTTCCCTTTCCAGAATTATTAAAATTGGTTAAGCCTATAATTTTCCATCAATCAGGAGCAAATTACCTTGGCAGATGCAATTTATCAAGCACAAGCACCCCTAGAATTTATCCCTCCAGCCTTCAATCCCTTGGTTCTGAAAGGCTTTCATCTGTTGCTACCAAGTTGGATTAATTGGCAAACAGCTATTACCCAAATTGAAGCAGATAATGTAGAGGTGTTGGTGGATCTTTATCGCCAGTTTCAAGAAGGTAAAGTGCGCTTTTTGTTGGCATTTCGCCATCCTCAAACAGATGATCCCTTTTGTTTAGGTTATTTGTTTTCTCAAATACTGCCAAAAGTAGCACGAAACCAGAACATAGCGCTACAGTTACCCTTTCATGCTCATTTTATCTACGATCGCGGTATTCCTCTCTGGGCTGGTTCTTATGTTGGTTGGATTGCTTCGCGTTTGGGTGGAACTTCCATTCAACGGGGTAAGGCTGACTGGACGGGGTTACGTTCGGCGCGTGATTTGTTTGCTAACGGTCAATTTCCGATGGCTGCTGCGCCAGAAGGTGCTACTAATGGTTTGTCGGAATTTATCAGCCCTTTGGAACCTGGTATCGCTCAATTAGGCTTTTGGTGTGCGGAAGATTTGCAAAAGCAGGAACGCTCGGAACAAGTTTTAATTGTACCAGTTGGGATTAAATATGATTATGTGGCTGCTCCTTGGAGTGCGATCGCCAATCTATTAACTGATTTAGAAGCGGCGAGTGGTTTGGTGGTACATTCGGGACAGCAAAATGAGGTTCCCTGTCTGGAGTCCCTTTATCCCAGGTTATTGACCTTAGCAGAACACTTACTTTCGTTGATGGAAAAGTTTTATAATCAATTTTATCATCAAAAGTTGCCAGATGCGGAAACGATAGCCACAGAAACAACTGACCGCAATGCGGCTTTAGTCATCCGGTTACAAGCTTTATTAGATACAGCTTTACGGATATCCGAGGAATATTTTAACTTACTATCCAAAGGACAGTTAAGCGATCGCTGTCGGCGAGTAGAACAAGCTGGTTGGAATTATATATTTAGAGAAGAGTTTAAGGATATCAAAGCATTATCACCTGTCGAGAAAGCATTAGGCGATCGCGTCGCTGAAGAAGCCAATTCCCGAATGTGGCACATGAGATTAGTAGAAAGCTTTGTCGCCGTTTCTGGTAACTATATCAGAGAAAAACCCACAGCAGAAAGATTTGCCGAAACCACATTAATTTTGTGGAAAATGATTGCTCGAATTAAAGGTAATAAAATCAGCCAAATGCCGCAACTAGGTAGACAAGGAGTGAAAATTACCATTGGTGAGCCGATATCAGTATCAGAACGATACCCAGCGTATAAAGAAAATCGTTTGGAAGCTAGAAAAGCCGTAGCTGATTTGACCAATGATTTGCAGCAAGAATTGGAAAATTTAATTTGAAAGTTTGTAGTGAGGACTTTAGTCCTCTACACAATACTTAAGCCCTCACTACAAAATCAATTGTAACAATTATTATAAGTATTAAGTTTTATGAATAAAAGCTCAACAAATTTCTTAGTATTTAGATTTCAAGCAACATTAAATAAATTTAATTTTTTATTTAATTATTATTAATCTTCTCCAACTTTAATATCTATAACTATACGTCTTGGCGGATAAATAGTGAAATTAAGTTCATTTCCACCAAGCTCTTTTAATAAGTAACTAGTAGCTTCTTCATCACATCTAACAATTGCATGAGCTATTGCAGCATAATTAGGGTTTTCTGTGAGTAATGGTTTAATAGCTGCAATTGGTATCATAAGGTTACATTAATGATATTTAAAATTTAATTCTAGTGGTTCTCCTACCCCAGCACCAATTACAAGCATTTTGTATTGTAAAAGTGTTTTCGGTAATGTAAAAATTAGGGTTGGGGAAACCCTTCCTCGCTGGTAATGGGAAGTTGCGAGGAGGGAAAATATTAGCTGAAACTCAAAATGGTTCAATCAGCTATCTCATTGACTGGGAACCGATCAATTAATTGCATCGCCCGATAAGCATTACGTTGGAAATCTTTCGATAAATGCGGAACGTGGGGGATTTGAGATAATAAATCCAAAGTCCGGCGTAAAATTCTCACCACATCCCCTTCATCCAAAGTGGTATTTTCGCAGAGTTCTGTCCACGGTGTTCCTAACGCCCACTTTTCCACTATGGCAATTAATTCAAGTTCCAACCAGATAGGCAAAGCGACATTGTACCGCCGTTGCAATTGAAATATTTTGCGGCGAATATTCCGCAATTTTGCCAAGGCTTCTACTACTTCATTGCTAAGTTCAAAGTGGACTCTACTATCTGGACGAGGGGTTTCAATCACTAAAGCGGCTGCTGCTGCTGCTAAATGATGGGGATCTAAATTATCAAATTCACCACTAGCGAACACTAAACCCAGCCATAATTCATTTTCTCCTCGAATGGCGGCGGCAATTTGCCCTAATTTCGTGGGAACTAAATTATCTAAACAGTCAAAGTGCTGCAAGATGGAAATTAAATTGACAAATTCTTCCCAATGGCGTTGTGAGTGTTCCTCGACTTGTGATTGTAATTGTTCCAGTTCAGCTTCTAATTCCACATAACGCGCCCGGCGTTTGAAAATTTTGCTGACATTGCCTGATTGATGAATGGGATTTGCTTCTAATTGTTCTTGAACTGCGGTGACGCGACTGAGTTGTTCGGCCACTTCTGGAGGCATATATATTGACCCTTCTCCAGACTCAGGAATGCGTTGCGCGATCGCAAATGTCTCTTCACTCCCACGCAGCGATTGACCGGGCTTTAACAGCAATTCAGGTGGTGGTACGATATGCTCTGGCACATCCACTCGTGGCAACTCAGCATACAAATCGACGACATCCTTAGTTGTCACCACATACCAGCGATTATCTTGCCCCAAGCAAATCAAATAAGGAGCTTCGCCATTACCAGGAGTTTTTCCGACTAATATTGCTGTTATGGGTATAGATACAGCAATGTTTTTACCTTTGAGACTCAACAGTGTTCCCGACACGGCAAAGCTCAACATCATCACAAATTCTTCTTGCCGATTTTCTACTGCTTGTTCTTGCAGGGTTGATAATAAATGGCGTTCTACTTTCAAGCGTTGCCGTAATTTCTCATAAACTGCTAGTTCTTGTTCATTAACTGCGGCAATTTGTTCGTGAAGTTGGGCTAATTGGGTTTGCAGTTCGGTAATCTCTTCATACTCTGGTCTTAAATGCACAGTTGCCATGTACTGCCCAAAACTGCGTTCTATGAGTTCCTTTGCTTGCTCCAGTGTATGAATTTGCAGCAAGTTCAGTACCATTCCATAGCTTGGCGTAAACTGACTCACTAATGGATCTGGTTTAGATGTCGCTAAATACGCCGCTTCCTTCGAGCCTTCAAAGGGGGTTTGGACTGTGACTACATGACCTTGTAAATCCATGCCCCGGCGACCAGCCCGCCCAGCCATCTGGAGGAATTCCGAAGCGTTTAATAAGCGATGTCCAGAATCAGTCCGTTTGGAAAGGGTGGAAATAACTGTTGTCCGGGCTGGCATATTAATTCCCGCCGCTAGTGTCTCTGTGGCGAAGACGACTTTAATTAGTCCTTGTTGAAATAGTTCTTCTACTAGTCCTTTCCACGCAGGTAAAATTCCAGCATGGTGAGCAGCGACACCTCTGTACAGGGGCGCAATTTGCCCAGAACGCCCGGCTTCAGGATTACGAGCTAAAAAATTATCAATTTGCTCGCGTAATATTTGCGACTCGTCATTATTTACCAACCATAAATCACCAACTTCTGCAACTGCTTTATCACATCCCCGGCGACTGAAAATAAAGTAAATCGCTGGGAGCATATCCCGTTGTTGTAGCTGGCTGAGGGTATAAACTATCCCAGGGGCTTCTGGTCTACCATTTCGACCCCTGTCTCCTTGCTTCCTTTTACCTCTGTTTGCCAGACGGGGATTGATTTTGTTTTTGCTTTCATTCAGCAGGGGAAACAGCCCTTTGGGATTGCAATAGTAAAATTCTAAGGGGACTGGACGAAAATCGGAATAAATCAGGTCTGTGGGACCGTGAACGCGATTCAACCAGTCGGTGAGTTGGTCGCTATTGGCAACAGTTGCGGAAAGAGCTGCCAGTTGAATTTCACGAGGACAATAAATAATGGATTCTTCCCAAACTGTTCCTCTTTGGCGATCATTCATGTAGTGGCACTCATCTAGCACCACAGCTTCCACGTCTACTAAAGAAATACCGACTTGCCCGATGGGTGTGCCATAGAGCATATTGCGGAAGATTTCTGTAGTCATCACCAGAATTGGTGCATCTCTGTTAATAGAAATATCTCCAGTTAACAGTCCAACTTGGTCATACCCAAATTGCTCACGAAAATCACGTAATTTCTGATTTGATAATGCCTTGAGGGGTGTGGTGTAAAACACCCGTTTTCCTCGTGATAAGGCTCTATAGATGGCATATTCCCCAACTAACGTTTTGCCCGAACCTGTGGGCGCACATACGACTACGGAGCGTCCAGAATTTAGGGACGCGATCGCATCTTGTTGGAATTGATCCAATTCAAAGGGAAATATTAACCCTAAGTCAAGTTCTGGAGATGGTGCGGGATAATTCACTCAATCAAATTTGCAACCGGACTTTTTACTATATTAACGGCTATTTTGTCAACTTCGTTAGTCATTAGTCATTGAGAAATAATATAATATATCTTCTCTTACTCAGCACTCCCTACTCCCTACTCCCTACTCAGCACTCAGCACTCAGCACTCAGCACTTACTTTCCTAACTCTTGCGATCGCAGTGCCGCCGCTTTGACTGCTTCAATTAATGCTGAACGAAATCCTGCTTTTTCTAGTTGGGCAATTCCAGCTATTGTTGTACCACCGGGACTGGTAACACGGTCTTTGAGTTCTGCGGGGTGGATTTTGTTTTCTTGCAACAGTGTCGCTGTTCCTAAGACAGTTTGCAGGGCTAGTTGATTGGCGATCCCTCTGGGTAATCCTGCTGCTACTCCCCCGTCTGCCAGTGATTCTACCATCAAGGCTACGTAAGCAGGACCACTACCAGATAGTCCTGTGACTGCATCCATGAGTATTTCGGAAACTTCTACCACTTGTCCCACTGCCGAAAAAACTTGATGTGCTATTTTGTGATGCTTGGGACTGGTGTATGCACCTAAACACATGGCGGTAATTCCCGCCCCCACTGTGGCTGGGGTGTTGGGCATGGCTCTAATGACTGGTAACTGGGGAAATGCTGATTCTAGTTGGCTTAAGGATACTCCAGCTAAAATCGAAATTACTAAAGGCGAAATTTGAATAGTCAGAACGTCTGCTAATTCTTGAGCGATCGCACTGAATACTTGTGGTTTTATTGCTAAAAATACTACTTCGTTAGCTTCCGTAAAAACCAGTCCATTATCTGTAGTGACAGTTACATTATATTTTTGTCGCAAATAGCTTTGGCGTGTCGGTAGGGGTTCGCTAACTATAACTTCTGATGGTTGATAGATTTCCCGCGCAATCAGGCGGGATAACAGGGCTTCTCCCATGACTCCGCCACCAATTAAGCCAAATTTAATAGTCATTCAGTTATATAGTCAATCGTCAATAAGAGCAGGTTTAACCTATTAATCTATGGTATGGAAAAGTGCTGAATGCTGGGTATAAACCCTTTTGCTTCAGGGGTTTCAAGCAATTAACACTGACCTAACAGCCTTAGCAGTTGCTATACAATACCATATTTCATTAAACCCGCCCGTACAATCGTCAAAAATTTTGGTTTCTGAACCTTTGACTAATTTGCAGTTACTGTACCATGCGGTTAACGTCGTTGCCCCAGGCTTGATTTGGTGTACTTGCGGGACGTGAAGGACGAACGGGCGTTTGTGGTACTTCATGAATAACTCCACCTTGGGTGCTGACTTGCACACAACTAGGCGTAAACAAAAAGATGCTTTCTCCGATTCGCTCTTGATGTCCATCGAGGGCGTAAGTCCCACCAGCGACAAAATCAACTGCTCGTTGTGCTTGATCCGGGTCCATGATGGTCAAGTTTAAAACAACTGACTTACGCTCTCTGAGGGCTTGAATTGCTTGGGGCATTTCTTCAAATGTACGCGGCTCAAGTACTAACACTTCTGAAATACCGTTAATCGCTCCTGGCATATTAATCACATTCCCCATCGTAGACTTTGTTCCTGAGGCTACATCATCACCCATTGTAGTCATGGGTTCCCGCCAGCGTCGATTTTGAGCAGTGGCTTCTGCTGGTGCTGTTTGGGGATTTTCTTCTTGATAAAGGTTTTGGTAGTTACCAGGATCTGTATCGGTTTCTTCTTCGTAATATTCGTATTCCACTTGCTCATTCAGACCTACAAAGTCTCGCAGTTTCGTAAATATGTTGTTCATTCTTATGCTCCTGATAAAAGTTACCCTGATTGCTTTGGCTATTAGTTAATGTAACCAGACTTGATTGCTACAAAGTTCAGACGACTTAATAATTTTATCGCTGTCTGTAGCTTCTATTACAACTAGGGTTAATGAATTGACGTTTTGGGGAACGCCTGTAGATTAACTCACACGCAATAATGAGTCAAGATTATAGCCTAATGATTGTTTGAAATAAAGATGACTTTCTCCCGCATTTTTTTGAGGGTTAATCTCAGTGGCTACTTAATTAATGGTATGATAACACACAGCATTTATAAAAATACCTCTGTATTTTATTCCTCCTCATTTTGATCCCAGAACCAAAGATCAACTCATACCCCAGCTAAAGTACAAGGCATTGAGAGTCATTATTCATTGGGACTAACGATGGTGAACTAAGGACTAAATCGATGGAAGATTATACCGCAGACCCTCTTCAGCCAGAGGATTTCCGCCGATTTCCAGGATAGCTTACAGCCTAAGTGCGTTGACCAAATAAGATAGTTCCTAATCGTACCATCGTTGATCCCGCTAGTACTGCCAGGCGATAGTCTCCTGACATACCCATTGAAAGTTCCTGCATTTTCAGGTGTGACCAGTTTTGCTGCTGAATTTCTCTGGCTAATTTGGCAGTATCATTAAATACATTCATGGTTTCAGTTTCATTCAAGCCTAAAGGCGGAATTGTCATCAAACCCTGAATTTGCAAATCTTTACATTGGTTGAGGTCAGATAAGTCAGCGAGTAGTGCTGCCACACTCCAACCCGACTTATTGGGGTCAGGAAGAATTTTTACTTGTAGACAAACTTGAGGACTGACTCCTAGTTGTGGCGCTAATTGATTTAAGCGCTGCGCCAGTTTCAAATTGTCTACAGAGTGAATCCAATCAAATAATTCCAGGGCTTTTTTAGCTTTATTACTTTGCAATCGTCCAATAAAGTGCCAGGTAATATCCGGTAAGTCTTGTAACTCGGCTTGTTTACTGGCAGCTTCTTGGATACGGTTCTCGCCAAAGTCACGAATTCCGGCGTTGTAAGCAGCGCGAATGGCTTCAGCCGGAAATGTCTTACTGACAGCAATTAACCGGACTGAAGGTGGTAGTGATTCCCTAATAGTGGTAATACGTTCGCTAATGGCACTGGTCATTGGAATGTACGTTGGAAAACACTCTGAAGTTGCTCATACTCTTGGGATTGACCACTGCGGCGTAGAGTACGCAAGCGATTTTCTAACAACATTCGAGCTTCAGTACGTCCTATAGACTGGAATTTGATCCCTTTAATGTCGTTTGCAACCAAAAAAAACAACCGTTGGGCATAAAGTGTAGTGAACAGATCCTGGTTCTCATCGACCATACAGATCCGATAAAGCAAACCCCAAGTTGGATGATTTATGTAAGTTTCTGAGATTTCTGGATTCATTTAATAGTCAAGGTAGGAGTATATATATCTTTTCGCAGATCAGTACAAATGTTCAGAAGATAATACACCCCTTTCGCCAGAATATTTGGTTAACTTATGGGAAAATCACTGATTCTGGCCATTGAATGGCTGTGTTCAAAACCTTGATTGTGTTTTGAATAGGCAGATGAAGCTGGCCGTAGAAGCGTAGAAATGCACAAGATATCAGAAAAGCAATTACTTATGTCTGTCTGCTTTGGCTCTTTTCCATATTGCCATAATTATCGCTCTATGGAGCAAAATGGGCAAGGGGATGATGAGGTTAAGCCAAATTTCCTAATACTATTCTAGCACCCCAGAATAGTGTGAGCATAGCGATCGCTAACCAATCTCTAGCTTTGAGGCGTAATTCGTGCCATTTGACTTGATGTTCGTTGGGACTGGTGAAACCGCGCACCATCATTGCACTAGCCATTTGTTCGGCACGTAAGAGGAGATTCTTTAACAATCTTTCTGCGACTGTCATTCCAACTTTGACTGCGCCTTTTAACCCCAGTTTTTTCCAATTAATTGCCCTAGTCATGACAGAACGAATTAAATTTTGTACTTCTTCGAGAACTAGGGGAATAAATCGCAAGGACAAAGTTAAGGTTAGAGTAATTTCAGTGACGGGGACTTTGAAGCGTCGTAGGGGTTGCATTAAGCTTTCTATTGCAGTCGTAATTTCTTCTGGTGCGGTTGTGAGCAAATATAGGTTACTGCTGTAAATTACGGTGAATATAATCGTACTGACTCTGATAGCCAAATCGATGGATCGGCGAGTTACTTTAACTGGCCCTTTATGAAATAGGATGTAGCTGTAGCCTTTGCTGTCGCCTCCTGTTGCGGCTGGGATAATATCGGTATTTCTGGCGTTTGCTGGCTGAGTTAATACTTGTTCGTTAGTGGGTAGGCGTGGCTGATATTGTACACCCAAACCATCAGGACTGATACTGATTAGTAGGAAAACAAACAGTGCTAGGGTTAACAGCCAGCCCATTTGTTGTTTCCAGACTCGCCGGGGTATTCTGGCGATGACAGTAAAAATAATTAATAGTGCAACCAGTAGTATTCGCCACTCGTTATTAGCAAAGCTGTAGCTAGTTAGAAAGCTCATCAACCAAGCAATTTTGACACGAGGATCGAGTTTATGTAGCCAAGTTTGCGGTTGTTCTAAGTACAGTCCAAGTGGTAGCGATCGCAATAAATCCATATTTGAATGCTGGGTAGTAGAATATCAGGGTTTGTATTCACTATTTTGACCTGACATACCCTGAAATATAACCCTTAAGGGGCAGGGGCTGTAATTCGTAATTCGTAATTCGTAGTTCGTAGTTCGTAATTCGTAATTCGTAATTCGTAATTCTCTACTAGGCAGGGAGCAGGGAGCAGGGAGCAGGGGTAAAGAAACGAGTTAGCCGGGCATGAAGTCAGCGATCGCCGTTGGCAGTGGCAGGGAGCAGGGAGCAGGGAGCAGGGGTAAAGAAACTTACTCAACACTTTCCCCACTCAGCACTCAGCACTCAGCACTCAGCACTTTCCCCACTCAGCACTCAGCACTCACTTAACGCGAGTCGCTCTATTGACGCTACCAACTTCCATCTCTCGCACCTTTTTACTGCGCCAAAGTAAACGCATGGGTGTACCTTTAAACCCTAATTGTTTGCGGAATTGTCTTTCAATGTAGCGGCGGTAGTTGTCATTAAAGCGTTTGGCTTCGTTGACGAATAGGGCAATGGTTGGGGGTTGGATGCCCACTTGAGTCCCATAGTAGATTTTGCCTTGACGACCACCCCTAGAAGCTGGGGGCGAATGCCAACTCACAGCGTCTGTCAGGACTTCGTTAATTACAGATGTACTCACACGGCGTTTGTGTGATTCAGCTGCTTCATTCACTAAGTCTAAAATTTTGTCTACCCGTTGTCCTGTGGAGGCACTGACAAAAATGATTTCTGCCCATTCTGTAAAGTGTAACCGGGCTTCTATTGTTTTTTCGTAGTCGTAAATGGTGTATGAGTCTTTTTCAATCGCATCCCATTTGTTGACGACGATAATACAAGCTCGACCTTCGTCAATAATTCGCCCGGCTAATTTTTGGTCTTGGTCTGTGACTCCATCTAAGGCATCAATGACCATTAAAACTACATCGGCGCGGCGAATTGCTTTGAAAGCACGGTTAATACTAAAGAATTCTGTACCGTAATCTATTTGTTTTTTTCTGCGAATGCCGGCGGTGTCAATTAAGCGATAGACTTGCTCATTCCGTGAAATTACGGTGTCAATAGCATCGCGTGTTGTCCCAGAAATGGGGCTAACAATTGACCTTTCTTCACCCACAAAAGAATTCAATAAACTGGATTTGCCGACATTGGGGCGGCCGATAATGGCTACTTTAATCTCGTTATCTTCTGCTATTTCTGTAACGATGGGGATGTGACTAATTAACTCGTCGAGTAATTCGCCTGTACCACTACCATGAATTGCGGAAATGGGGTAAGGTTCGCCCAAGCCTAATCCCCAAAATTCCGAGGCTTGAACTGCGCCTTGGTCTGGGGATTCACATTTATTTACAGCCAGTAAAACAGGTACTGGTTGTTGGCGTAACCATGTAGCAATTTCTTGATCAGACCCTGTGAGGCCAGTTTGACCGTCTACAACCAAAATAGCGGCGCTGGCTTGTGTAAGGGCTGTGAGTGCCTGTTGGCGAATCAATGGCAGGAATTCGGTATCGTCGTTAAAGACTAAACCGCCTGTATCTACAACTAGAAAATCGCGATCGCGCCAGTAAGATGGCATATAAGTGCGATCGCGTGTCACACCCGGTTCGTCGTGGACAATCGCCGTTTGTTCCCCGGCGAGACGATTAACCAGGGTGGATTTGCCCACATTCGGGCGACCGATAATAGCAACAATTGGCAGTCCCATAAAACCAGGGTGAGTGAGAGAGATAGTATATCACCTAATATCTATTTATTTTAACTTCTTTAATTCTTTTATTTAATTATTCAACCCTAATGCGAAATTTAATGGCGCATCTTAAAAGTCATTGTTATTCACTGTAACCAGCAGATTTTGATTCACAAGGGTTTATTTTTGAGATATTCTATAACCAAATGAGCCTTTTAAAATCGTTATCAATCAGCTTATGAGCCGTTCAGTCCCCTATCAGCCTTTGTTGTTGCGAATTTTGCATGGCATCAGTGGAATTTTAGTAATTACGGCAATCATTACCGGCTTTTTAGTTTACAACACCTTTGACCAAAGATTTGGTAAAATCCCCGTTCCCAAAATTGCTCCCATTCAGGATATTCACGGTACTTTGGGTTTATTCTTCTTACTTTTATTACCAGCGTTCACACTTTATAGCTTTCATGCTGGAGAAAAGCGGCTATTACAACCAGACTCTATCCAAAAACTCACACAGGTTGGTAAACCAATTTGGTGGATGAGTCTACAACGTATTGTTAATACTCTGATGTTGATTGCCTCGGTTTTGGCGGTAATCTCTGGCAGAATGATGAAGGAAGAATGGCTTCCTATAGGTGAACTTGATCACCTGTGGTATTATTTCCATCTCATTGCTTGGGTGATCATGGTTTGTTGTTTAGCTATTCATTTGTTGATGTCTGCTAAAGTGGGTGGTGCGCCATTGTTACTATCAATGTGGTCAGGGAAATTCCGCCCAGGAGATAGTCCGAGAAACTGGTATAGTCGTTTGCGTAGTTGGTCGAGTAATTTTCCCAATAATTTTAGTAGTGCTGAAATTAATCAGTTAATAGAAAGTAATTTTTCTCTGAGAATTATTCAAGTTATTGTATTGGTGGGAATTATTGTGGCTTTTGTGTCACCCCTGTTTTTTGCTGGTAATCAATAAGTTAATAAATAATCCATTACAAATGAAAATAGCTGTATCTAACGCAATGAGCGAAAAATTACCCGTCCTGGAGTTTCTTCTTGATTAATCCGTGCATAAACCCGCAGACAAGTTAAAATTTCTCCAGGAACACCGCCACAGTTCAGTTGTAGGTCGTCTTTGGAAAATTTACAGACATCGGCGTAGAGTCCAGATAATTGGCGAATCTTCACGTCATAACCCAGGTTAATCGCCGTTTGAGCAATTTTTTTCAAAATGCGTCGTGATTCTTGCTGTAAGTTTCCCCACCATGAATAACGCTCGACTGGAGGGATAAATACGAGGGAATGTATGGCTTCATCTATGTCTATCCATGCACGCAAACTGAATAATTCATCAGAATTTGACTCAGCTTGTTGTATGCGATGCCAGCGATCGCTTAAAGTATTGATATATTGAGTCCTTTGTTCTGGTTGAGACTGTAAAGGCATAATATCAAAGCTAAACACGCTTTTCAAGGCATGATGTAAATCTGGATCTATGTCTATAAATCTCAAAAATAGATGCACGAAACCAGCTAGACAATATAAATTTCCATATTCTGCAACTGGGTTAATTCCTGTTTTTAATAATGCTTTTTCAGACAGAGATAATCCTGGGGCTATTACAGCACCTTTAAGTCCGGGGTAGATAATTTCATCTCGGCTAAAAGGCAATTGATGTAGATGCAAATTATCTGCTAAAGCACCAATTCCGTGAGCGAATTCTAAAGCCTTTTGTCGCCAAGCTGTGGCTAAATTTTCGGGAACTCGCAGCAGTTTTCGGTGAATTTCGTGCCATAAATCAGCATCTGTTTGGCTTTGTAGTGATGAATTGCCTAAATATACTTTGAGTTCAGTATCAGCAACAAAGGCTTCTCGGAGATGAATCAGTTTTAACTCTCCTGGAGATGATATCTGGAGGAGGATATTTTCTGGAATAGACTCTGGCTGGGGTTGCAATAAGTTGGAGATTTCTTGTAGTAATTCGTCACATATTTCTGTTCCAGGATCAAGGGGAAATTCTGTGCGGGCTTGATTTAAGGTGGCTTCTAGTCCGTACAGGCTAAATTTTAGGAGTTTGGCTAATTCTGAGTTTTCTATTGCTAATAACTGACGTATTTGGTGCATGAATATTCATTATAAAATTTATTTTTTTCTCCCGCAATAGACACTAAAGTTAAGACGGTTCAGTTAGGTTATAACTTTTTGGGAAAGTCAATTTTTTAACGTTCGCGTAGCGTGCGCGCAGCGCATACCGCCAAGTACGCCTTGGCTCTAGCCTCTCCCTTTGGAAGAAGGACGCAGAGGGAAGAAGAAGAAGAAAGAAAGAAAGAAGGAAAGAAAGAAAGAGGGAAGAAATGCTTAATGTATACCGCAAAAGGGATCGCGTTCTTTATCAACTTCGTTGGGTTGCAGTTCTAGTTCCGCACGATAAACACATCCGGCTTGTTTGAGACATTCTTGGCTTGTGGATGTCCAATAGGGAACTTCTCCGGCGTGCATTCTGAGAATCCCTTTGTTATCGAGAGTTACACAATATTTACACGGGTAATCTGTGGTGATGTCTGGTTTACTTAATGCCCCAATTCGTATCCATTTTTTGCTATTAGTTGTAGTATCTGTTTGATAAATATAAAAAGTGTGCTGACTTGTTTGAGGAAAGGGTGGTAAAGGATTACTAACTAAACCGTTTTCGGGCTGATTGTCGCTACTATGGAGATAGTGAAATTCTCTGAGGAATTTACTTTCATCTTTGTCAACTTCAAATACTAAATGATAAGCATTTGGTTGGTCAACTGTGGCAGATTCAATGACATTGATAGCAATGTCACCATCATTTAAGTTTTGATGCGGTCTTTCTAAGGCAATATTCCACTTTAATTTACCATCAGCAAATAGGGCTGAGGTTTCGGAAGCTGCTAATAGTGCTGCACCTACGTCAATACCAGGAACGTCTATTAAATAATGGGGGTTTCCTTGACAAAGTAAAACATTAAATTGCAAAGTTTGGTCAATTTCAAATTGGACTTTGATTTTTTTCAGAAATTCGGCTTCTTGCATTCCGAGTTTCTTCATTAGGTTTTTGCCGTCAAAACTACCCCAGAGTCTTAAGTCTCCTTCTTCGTAATCTTGACGGTAAATAATATTAGTTAATTGTATCCCTTGCCATTCTGTACGCACTTTAGCGGCTGTTTCTGAGGGTGTGATTTGATAAAGTTCTTGTCCGGCTTTAAATATGGGTAAAAGTTCGTTGCTTTGGGTTTTGCGTTTGAAGTTACAAGGTAGATAATAAAATAGGTTTTTTACATCTATTTCTAACTGATTTGCGCCTTTTCTGAGCAATTCTTTAGACTCTTCTGGGTCAAACCTCAGCCTTCGCAGTTTCTCGGCGTAGCAAGCACCGGCGGAAGTGGCTAGTTTGGTAAATTCCAAAACAAAGGTAATTCTTTCTGGGTTCCAGACGAAATAAGGAGAGTTGCTAAATTCTTGATAAATGTGGCGTTGGACTAAATCGAGATTACAGGTTTTGCCAGATAAAATTAACCAATCAACTTTATGTGTGTTCCAAGAATCTATATTTTGGTCTTGGAAACCTAAGCGACTTTCCATTAGTCCTTTAGCAATGCCAATTCCTTCTTTAATGGTGGAAGCGGCGGCGCGTTCAAATTGTTGGTTGTCTAGAATTACGCAAATATTATCTGGATTTCTGATTTGAAATTTTATGGCACTTTGAGTTAAGATTTCAGAAATTTGTGGTTCAGAAATAGTAAAAGTGACAACAGGATAATCTGCTGGTGGCTTTTGCCCAAGTTTAAGTTTAGCAGTTTCAGCATGATCCCAGAGAGTATAAAAGGTTTGTAGCCGTTGGGGTGCTTGTTGCCATCGAGTTGGTAATACTTTTTCGGCAGTATCTAAGGCATCTTTATAACCAGTATCACCGTCAGGATTTTCTTTGTCTAAACATTTTAATAAGCTACCACTTTTGAATTTTCCTTGTTCTAAAAAACGCTCATTTAATTCAGAGTTAATTAAATCTTCTAATTTTTCGCTTTCGATGTCACCTGTAGTTATTGCTGTTAAAATAAAATCAGCGATCGCTACTTTCAATAATCTAAATATTCTCAGGGTAATTAATTCACCACCTAACTGTAAATGTCCCGAAGAACCTAATAGTTTCGGAGTCAATTTATAGTAACGTCCTCCTAAACCTCTATCTTCATGATCAGCAAAATTAGGAGTTTTATCTTCCAAAGTCAATTCAATTAAAGCTAAGTCTGTAGTTCCCCCACCAATATCCAAAACCAAGACATTTTGTGACCATTTATTTTCGACTTTGCGACAACGGGTTTTAAATGACTCAATCCCAATGTTGAGATTCCCGCCAAATTCTCGCCACAAAAAGAATATAGCTACTGATACCGCTTCATCATAAGCCGTTTGTACGTCATCAATACCCAATTGTTCGACTAATTCCTTCACTTCCTTACGCACTAATGGCGGGGCGACGGTGGGGTATGTGACAACGGCTGTGAGAAAATCGCCCTCAGAAAATCTACGTCTAGCGCGTTGGCGATAATCTTCAGTTAAATCGATTAAATGCGCCCAAGCTGCTTGAATGAGTTCGTTAACATTAATTATTTCTTCCTGATCATCCAAAATTACTGAGAAATTGCGATCCTGTCCAAAATAGCGCTTGGGTGAATGGTGAAATCTGCTGATAATTTCCTTTAAAGAAACGCTTGTACCTTGGGCTATGGCTTTTTTTCTGTTATCCCTAGCTTCCCTACCCATTCGTAACTGTAAATCTGTCAAACTAGAAACTTCCAATTCACTGGGCATTTCTGTATCGCGACGATTAATATCTAAAACGACAGGGATTAAATTTTGTGATTCTAAGGTAGGTACACGAAAAACTTCATGGTAGATTTGGTAAAGTTTTTTGCTTACCGCCCGGCGGAATTTGTCGCTATTACCTAAACATAATTCCACTTGACGAATCGCTTCTAAAAATCTTTCTTTTTGGTCACTTTCAAAAACTTCTCGCAGCTGATGGGGTTCAATTTCTAAGTTTTTGCTAATGTCAGCAATAAACTTGTCCCAGTCGTGAGAATTGACATCAGGTAAAGCCACCGATGCCGGAGAACTTAACCATTCTACCATGCGATCGCGCAAGCGGATTTCTTGTTCTTTCGGTAAAATTTCCGCAATTGGCACTTCAATAGGGTCGAAAAGTGTAACTGTAGAATTGGATGTACCAAAATCTAAAGCAAACCATCCTGGAAATCTTTTTTGGGGTTTATTGCTGCTTTTTTTATCAATATATTTACTAATTTCTATAGGACTACTAACAGCATCATAATCAATTATTTCTTCTTCAAAAATTATGGGAGACCACAGATAACATGAAGCCCCACTTTGTCTAGGTTCAGATAGAATTGGATCACCTAAAACATCAGAATCAAAATACTCAACAATTACCTCCAAAGTGCAATTAATTGGTTCACTTAAAGGACGCTCTAATTTACAAGGATATTGTTCTAATTGACCAATTTGGGAGATTTTAGGAGTAACAGAATCAAAAGGTTTATATGCCTTCTTAATTTGGATAGCTAAATCCTCTGGAGTACCAGTAACAATACAATTAATTCTCGCAATATGAGGTACATTATCCCCAGCCGCAACTAATTGAATAGTAGGTAATTCCAAATATTCATTTTCCCTAGCACGCACTTGAAAATTAGGTGAAAGCCGAATTTCTACAGCCATTTATGCCTCCTTATATTATCTAACTTGTAAATCAACTACTTAATTATCTGTAGTAAAACTCCCCTCTTCATTCTTCCTTTGTGTCCTCTGTGGTTTGTTTCTCATCCATCCTAAAAACTTTCATCCGTATAAGAACTAGTAGAAACCTGAGAAAGAATCTGCAACCAAGTAGGAATAGCCACCTTAACCGGAGAATTTCCCGCCGCAATATATCTGAGTAAAGCTTCCTTTTTAGAAAGATTTTGCAAAGTTGGAATAACTTGATCCAAAATACCTTCCAATTCAGCATTCACCTGTTGATTAATTTCACTCACATATTGCACCAAATGCAGACTAGCACTAGCAATTAT
Organism: Nodularia sp. UHCC 0506; assembly: GCF_034931045.1. NCBI lineage: Bacteria > Bacillati > Cyanobacteriota > Cyanophyceae > Nostocales > Nodulariaceae > Nodularia > Nodularia sp. UHCC 0506. The sequence continues at coordinate 52,579 of NZ_JAYGHH010000004.1, read as the reverse complement.
TTCATCTCGCAGTCGTAACACAAAAAGTTGATGATTCCCAGTTCTGGGTAAATCTGAGCTTTTTTCAGGAGACCAATCAAAGATTTGTCCAATATTGTGTTTTTCATCTTTACGCGCCAAAGGAAACATAATTTCTGGTGAAATTGACTGTTCCTTGCTATTAATTTCTGATATAATTGCCTCTTGCCATTGATTAGGATCGCATCCTAAAAGTAATTTGTAAAAGATATCAGCTTCTTCCACACCAAACTTTGTTTCAATTTCTGGTTCCATTTCAGGAGAAAGATTCGCCTGTAAATGATCGCGTTCTGCGGCTATATGATGAGATAATTGACTTAATAAATCTACCACAGCTTGATGAATGCGATCGCGGGCAAAACCTTCTAACTCCTTCACAGTTTTAGCAAAGGCTGGATAAAAATCCTCACTTTTCGTTGGTAGAGTACTATTAACTCTATTTCCTCGGTCAAATAACTTGCCGGCTGCACCTTTAAATTCGGCAATAGTGATATTACCGTTGTTAGCTTTATTAAATAGTAAAGTCCACTCATTCCAGTTGAGAATTTTAAAAGTGAGTTCGTCTTTCACCACATCACTAACCACATCTCCCCGACGGTCTTTAAGTGGTTCTTTCCCTAAACTCTTTTGGAAATTCCGATAAGTTTTATCTAAATTTTCTATAGCAGCCCGAAACTCAATTAAATCCTGAGTATCTGCGGTGGGAATGCCTTGTTCATGAATTTCGGCAATAATGTTTTTGAGATGTTCTTGTTGTTGCAGTAAATTATCAGCAGACCTTTGAGTATCGTGATACAGTTGTTTTAGTCCATGACTAGCAACATGATTTTGAATTAATTCTCGCAGTTTAGCAATACCACCATCTTGAGCAAAGTAACTCAGTTGTCTGCCTAAATGACTGCGTGGATCAGATTCTAATAGCCGTGTACTTAAAAGTTCCCACTTTTGTTGCAATCGCTTCGACCGTTCTAAATAATCAGGATAATCTAAATTAGCTAAAAATTCTGGTGAACCTGCTTTCACTGTACTAGAACGTTTTGCTAACTCTGCCAGCCCTAGTAATGGCGATAATAAAACAATCCGGTCTTGTTGGGTGGTAAATGCACTCGCAGTATCAACGGTGGTTTGTAAAACTTTCAATTTGCGGAAAACATCGTCTTCCTCTAAAAGTCTACTACTTTCTATTAATCGGTCAAGTTCTCGTTCACAACCTTCACTATCTAAAGGTAATTGATCAAAACGACCCACCCCCACTAAAATTAAATCTTTGAGGTCTTGTCCTGGCCTCTGCTGCTGCATCATCGTGAAAATTTTATTGGCGCGATCGCTTCCAGGAGTTTTACCATTTAATAACACTAAAATAGTCTGTACTTCTGCTAACTCCCGCAATGATAAAAAAGTATCTCTAGCACCAGAATTAGCAGCCCCTAATCCGGGAAAATCTAACAGCACAAATTCTGAAGCCCCGGCAAAATCCCAAATTTCTCGTGATATTTTTACCTCAATATCCACACGACGAATCAGTGGAAAACTGTTATGTAAAAGCTTAGTAGGTAATCTTTGGGGTGGGCTAGGTAATCGGATATGAGATGGAGGCAAATCTTCAAAACGGAGAGTTTGGATAGCCATTGGCTGTTCAGTCAGCTGTAGTCCCTCATGGGCGGTGATAGCATCAATTTGGTAATGTCCACCACACATAGCTTCACCATAAGCTTGATAGGCACGCAGGAACAATACCAACTCTCGCAGTAAATAACGTAATTCTAGATTTTTACTACTATTCCATGTATCCTCGCACCAATTAATAATATCTTTGCGAGTGTTGAATTTTGATAGAGAAATAGGTTCAAGTCCAGCTGCCTTCGTTCGCCGGCTGGCTTCCTCTAACATGAATTGTAAACATTCATTTACGCCTTCATGAGAAAGATACTCTACCCTAAAATTATCTGCCTGAGTTGTAGCAAAGCCTGATTGCGGCACAATGTGAATAGCTGTCACATTACCTGTAGTGGGGTTTTCACTAATTGGTAAGGCATCAGCATAACCAATCAAACTGCCCAAAAGTAAAGTTTTGCCGCTACTAAATTCTCCCATCACTCCAATTCTAACTGGAGATGTGGCAAGTTCTACAGTTTTCTCAGCAGCTTCCCGGAGACGTATCAGACAGTCATCCAGGCTAGTTGGTATCCAATCTTCTTGTTTAGAAGGATATTGAGGTACTGAGTCTAATTTTTGTAAGATAAATTCGCCGTACTCTTTAAAACAATCTAATTGTTCTATTTCCATAAAAATTTTTTTCCTTTGGCATTAATTTCTGTGAGTTTTATAACATAAAAAAATCTAATCAGCAGATATTCATGCAACTTGTTTCTATCACACTTTGCGTCATTATCAAATTATTTATTACTGGGGATAGATTTAACTTTACTGACTTAAACAATTCTTAACCGGATGCTTATCTGGAAAAGTTGAAAAATCAACAATAAATATTCTTAGCTTTCAGTATCATTTATTTCTTTAATTGTATTTAACACCAGTAAATTTCATCTCAACCCCAAGACAAAAATCCCCTGGCCCTGTTTCTTTATGCGTCCAAGCGGTGTCAATGGGATCATCAGGTAATCCATTCACAATTACGGCTGCACCTGCTTGAGCAAATTTATGAGCGATCGCTTCTCTAATTCCTGTATCAGCACCTATGATAATGGACACCTTATTGTCTAAATGTTTCACCACAGAAACACCTCCTAAAAATCTGTGAGTAGCTGATTAACGGTAAATCGAGCTTTTTGAACCCACATAGGTGGGTTTCGTCTGTATAGCCAATTTAAGTAATAAATTAGACTTTTCAAACAACCTCTCTTTGTCAACTAACGGTGTGTATACACATCCAAAAACCGTTCATAAGGATTTGGAGTAATTGAATCATTTTTGTGTACACGTTAGCATCAACTAGAGAGGGGAGTTAAAACGACTGAAGAGTTTCAATTGCAATTGGTTATCTAGCAACAACAGATACCAAAAGAATGTAAATAAAAACAAATAATATGAATTCTTGCTTTAAATTAATTTATTTTACTCATTTTATGTAGTAGATGCACCCTCAAGCCGTAAGTAACGCTCTTTGTTTTATATTCCATAATATAAGGTAATTTTTAACTAATTTCATCTATCTTATGGTTAATTTAAATATATTGGTTTTTGCAGTAGTGAAGATAATTTAAATCCTGACTTAGTGAGTTAATTAGTAATCTTAATAACTATCAAATTTGTAACAATGTAGATTTAATTACTAGAAACACTTGCAGCAAGTGTTCACGAAGATGTGAGGATTGATAGATAGCGATTTTCACATGAATTAGAATAGTGTTGATAGCTCAAATTATTGCAGATACTGGCTTTATACAGCACTTTGCGCTATTAAGTAAGTCGTCGCCAATAATTAAAGGTTTGTTGTCAGGACTAAAGTTTTGAATTAAGGGCTAAAGCCCTGACTACGAGCTAAGTTACAATATTTTTATATTTCTGCACACTATAGCCATAATCAATGATGTCTGAAATCTGATTTGTTCATTTTACTGTTAAAAAAAGTAAAACCCCAGAACTGGGAATCCCTGGGGTTTTTAACCTGACCACACTTATAGTTTTAATAGAAAATTTGGAGAAAATCTTAATTCCAATAGACATAAATATGTGAATTTTGTCTTAAAAATATTGACAAATACAGCTATGTTGATGCTAGTTAAAGTTTGATTTATCAATTAGATACAAATTTGCGTGATTCAATGATGAATACTAACACAAATATCATCTGTTAGATAGAGAAATAAAAAGATATATTTTCGTGATTTATGTCTAAAGTTGTAATTTATCTAGCTTGATTTATTGTTGGGAATCAAGAAAAATAAAAACATCATGATACAACATGATTGTAGCCAAAAAAAGTGACAGAAAGCCTACTTAATGCCCGCGCCTGTGGGCATTTTTTATTGTGCAAAAAACCCTATAGCTACAAGGGGAACAGTATTTCATCGCTGCAAAATTTCTATTTTATGGTTTTGCTCCAAGACTTGAATCACGCTATTATATTTCTCCTGTACATCTTGGCGGTCTTGTGATTCTGGCAACCCTTCATGGCTACCCCTCTCAATCATGTCAGCATGACGCTTGAGAACTTGATGATATTGGGAGTTGTGGGTACAAGTGGCAACTAAAGCGATCGTTTTGAGTAAATGAATCGTCACAGCAGCATCAGTCCGGCTATTCTAGTGCATCCCATAGCTTGGATAACTTGACATTATTCATGATTTATGATTCCTTTCGTGAGCATTTACCTTGCCATTACGATCCTGCAATTGGGCTAATCGTTGGATTGAACCGCCAATGCTACGTGGTTTGGGGACTTTGTTTTTACCTGCTGGCCAACCTTCTCGCTGATGAGTGCGATCGCCATCTGTTTCTTCGGTTTGGTCGTGGAATAAAATTTGTCTGGTAGGATATGGTAAATCAATGCCATTTTCCACATAAAGTTTTTGCTTAATTGCAGAGATGACTTGATCCCGTGAATCTAGGGCATCTGACCATCGGGGTGGTTGAATCCACCATCGCGCCCGGATATTCACACTATTGTCGGCCAGTTCCATCACCAGAACATCAGGAGGCGGGTCTTTTAACACAACATCTACACTATGCATAGCTTCCAGCATTAACTGCTTTGTCCAGTCCAGATCATCACCGTAGCCAACGCCAACATCATATTCTAGGCGACGATTCTCAAAAGCGGTATTTACAGTTACCGAATTGGTAAACAGTTCAGAGTTGGGAATCACAATCCGCCGACCATCGTAAGTTCTGATAGTTGTCGCCCGTGTTTCAATGTTTTCTACCGTACCTTCAAAGTCCTTAAAAACAATTTGGTCATTGATTTGGAACGGTTCTGTAAGTAAAATTAAAATTCCCGCTAAAAAGTTTTGCAAAATATCCCGGAAAGCAAAACCGATTGCTACCCCACTAATTCCCAGCAATTGCACCAAATCTGATGCTTTGAGTGAGGGAAAAACAATGGATAGAGAAATAAACAAACCCACCAGAACTGTAGTACCTTGTGCCAATCTCCCCAACACCATACCCAAATTGCGCGCATAGGTGCGATGACTAGTTAAGCGTCTAACTATTCGCTTGATTGATCTCCCGAAAATTACAAAGATGGTAAAAACAAACAACCCTAGTACAATATTGGGTAGCAGAATAATGAAGTCGTTAGCCATTTTTTGCACCCTGTCCAAAAGTGCTGATATCTCTGCATTCATCCAGATTCCTCACTGTTCAGTCGTTGCTGATGATAGCCAAAAGTCAGAGAATTAAATACCTTCTCAGGGTTAGATTTTGGTATACGGCAAGATAGATTTTTCAAAGAGGCAAGGTAGCAGGTAAAATATAAATGTATTCATAATTTACGTGAATAAATCTATGAAATTGCAAACTACTACCCAAGAAATTAAAATAGTTAAAGCTTACTACACCCCAGAAGAATATTTAGAACTAGAAGCAAAAGCTGATGATAAAAATGAATTTCGAGATGGAGAAATTATTCCTGTGACTGGGGGAACTACCAATCATAATAAGTTGGCGTTAAATCTAGCAACTAGCTTAAATTTAGCATTATTTGATTTAGAATACGAAGTTTATATTGGTGATGTGAAATTGTGGATACCACGCTATCGGCAGTTTACCTATCCTGATGTGATGGTAATTGAGGGTGAACCTGTTTATTATACTACAAATACTACAACGGTTACAAATCCTTTGTTAATTGCTGAAATTTTATCTAAATCTACCAAAGATTATGACCAGGGGGATAAATTTCTCTATTATCGCTCAATCCCTGAGTTTAAAGAATATATTTTAATTGACCAAACTCAATATTATGTGATGCAGTATGTCAAGACTCCTGAAAATCAATGGATTTTGACTGAATATGAAACAGAAAGTGCTAAGTTAAATCTGTTAACAATTAATTTAGAATTGTCTTTAAAGCAATTATATAAAAAAATTAATTTTGCTGAAAATATAGATTTGTCTTAAACACCCTCTCAGTCTTGATAATTAGATAATTCTTGTATTGCTTCTTTTCGTAATTGTTGCCGAATTGATAATGGGGCAATTACCTCGCCATTGGGTCGCCAGTCTCGCAGACGCATCAAAACGTTAATATCTCCAGTGCGTATCCAACCTATGTAGTAAGCATCATGATCTGGTTTTTGCTGCAATATTTCTAAAACTTTTTGTTGTTGGGTTTCTGGGATATTCTGCACTATTTGTTTGGGTAAGTTTTCGTAAGGAACTGCACTAAAGGAAGGATGGCGAAAAGTATTATCTACATACCGACTGGCGAAGGCGGGGGGAAAACGCAGGATGAGAAATTCTCGTGGGAGATAAAAGTTGAATCCCCAAGCTGTATCTAATTCGGTTTGAATGTAGGCTGGTGTGGGTAAGTCGCCTGTATGCCACATTTCTTTTAATGGTTTGGGAACAGCAGGATCTCCCCAGGCTAAAACGTGCAGGTTTGGTGAGGCGATGCGGTCTAGGCGATAGTTATGCCAGGTTATCTCGTTTTGGGGGTCTATACCATAGGCGCTGAGGTATTTGGCACGGCGGAGATAATGCAAGCAAACAGGATATACTGTCACTTTGACTTTGTTTTCTGCTGTTACCCAGTATTCAAACTGCACTACGCCACCGGGAGTTTTTCGCCACAGTTGTTCTATTTGTTCTTGATAGTTGTCTACTTGGTCTTGGGTTTCTGTGGAAAGGATATAGTCTAGGTGTAAAAATATTCGTTGTTGTGGCGCTTGAGTTAGTGGTGAGGTTGAGTTATGGGTGATTTGTTCCCAGAGGTTCTCCACTATGAGGTTTAAGTTGGGTTGGACAAAGGCGACTGATTCTAAGACGTGCAGTAGTTCCCAGGTTTGGGGTATGGAAAGTTGGATAAATTTGGGTTGGGCGATGGCAATTTCTGGGGGTTTTGGTAGTTCTGTTGGGGACAGAGATTGGTATTGTCCTTGATTTACTTTTCGCAACCATCCTAGATGAGTGAGGTGTTTAAGGTCATCTCTGAGGGAACGGTGGACTGTGGCAAAAGGTTTTTGCTGTAGTTGTTCCTGGAGGTGTTGCGGATTTATGCCGCTTAGTTGTAGTATTTCTGTTTGCCATTGGTTTTCAGATATGTGCAGTCCTGATGTTTGCAGAATTTCTATACAGGTGCGATGGCAAATACAGGTGAAGTCTCGACATTTGGCGGTGATTTCTGGGGGGTTGAGTTTTTCGCTTTTGGGGTGAGTTTCGGCAAATAGGCGATCGCGCAGTTGAGAATAGGTAAAATATTTGGGTAGATAATGTCCCCATTGTCCATCGCTGCCATATAGTTGATTTAATATCCACCAGTGTCTGATGGCGCGGTGGAAGCGGTTAGCTAATTGTCCAGCTGCTAACCAGTGTAAAATTTGCGGTGTGGGAGAACGGATGGCCTGCGGCATGACTTTTGTGGCGGATAATATGGTTTGGTGTGTTTACAACATTACACAATATTATTAGACAATGTTCTTAACAGGATCTCTCTGTGCAAATCATAGCCCCCTCCTCGCTTGCGGGGTGGGGTTCTTGAACCTCAGCAGACTAGATTTAGCTGAAAATAACCTGAATGATGGAGAGGACTGAAGTCCTCACTACAAGCCTCATGATAAATTTCTAATTGGGTAAGTATTTGGCTAGTTTACCCAGGATGAATGCCATGATTTTTTTCAGATTTGGGTGCTTTTTAATCTGGCTGGCTGCTAGGGGACCAATATGATAATAATGGTGAATGAATTTCCTACCTAATATGTGTTTACTCAAATATTGATCTCGGAAGTAACGATATTTAATTACTTCTGCTGCATGGGGTGTACCATAGGTAGCCGTGACTACAAAGCAATCTTCTGATGAATTATTAACTGGTTGATATTGGGATTGATATTGCGGTTTTTTGACAAGTTCGGCGGCAGCTTTTTCTAATTGAGCAAAAAATTCAGCGTTTAATTGATATATGGCAGGATATTTTGATTTGATCCGCTTTGCAGATGCAATCACTACGCTGTCGCTTGAGTCGGTAATTTCTGAGATTATATCTTGGACAATTCGCTCTTGTTCATAGGCAGAATTTTCTGAACCTAGTGCGTTAAGAATGCGGAATGCTGCTAATCTTTTGAAACCGTTGATAATTTGATAGTCATCTTTGAGCAGATCATATTCGTTGAAGGCACTCACAAGTTGGGAAATATCTTGCTGTATTTTGACAATTTCTGCATTATCAGGACTAAACATTTTTGCTGCTGACATGAATGTTAGTGCAGCTTTTAATGTATCGGGGTTGATGTATTTCGCTCCCACTTTCACTAGTTCAAAGCCAATGAGAGCAAATTTAGCTGCAACGTATTTGCGGATATCTTCATCTGCTGGTAAACAAACTATAATCCTGTCGGCTGTGGCGGTAACTTGTTCTAATTGATTGCTGCGTAAATGAATGATACAAATTAAGAACAAAGCATCAAAGTCTTGAAAGTCAATTTTACCATCTGCGCCTATTGCTTTTTCCGCCCATTTTAGTGCTGCTGTGTAATTTTCTTCTGCTAAAAAAGTTTGCGCGATCGCCATAAAAGGTTGTGAATTAAATGGCTCTAAATCAATCGACTTTTGAAAGCAACTTCTAGCTGTTTGATAGGATATAGAACGTCGGCTATCTTCTTTTGAAATAGTCTCGGCTTTTTCTTGGTAAGCACAACCAAAGTTAGACCAATATACAGCCACATCTGGATTTGATGTAGTTAAAATTTGATATGTTTTTGTAGCTTCATCCCATTGTTGATTATGGACATAACATAATCCTAAGCGATTACGAACTGAATCTGCACCAGGAGAAAGCACCAAAGTATGTTTGAGTAGTCGAATTGCTTCTGTCCAATTTTCCTCTTCCATTCTCTCTTCAGCTTGACTGAGCAAAACGACAATTTGTCCACCATGCTGCTGTAGAGAATCATAGTTTTGTTTAGCTTTAGCATCGGATAGGGTTTCATAAGCTTCTCGAATTACCTTGAACCGTTCGGGATCTTTCTCTGGTGAATGTTTGCGTACCAGTCGATAATATGAACGTCGGATTTCTTCAGGAGATGCTTGGATAGGAATATTCAGCGTTTGGTATAGTTCGTAAGCCATTTTTGTTACACCCCTAATTGGTTTTCCCATTCAAACATCATGTCTATGAGGCGATCGCCAGCCGCATCAATATTGGTAGAATTGTCAACAGTCAAGGCTTCTTTCAAATCCATCACCGCACGAGAAAGAGGTGATCTTTCCTGGGGTGGAATACCAGCCATAAACCGTTCAGCCTTATTAATCAAGCTTTCATACTGCTTGGCGCGTTCATGACGTTTCCACAAATCCTGAATACGCTCAGTGGAAACTCGTTTCTCCTGTTCACTCATGCGGATTTTTGAGGGTGCGAAAGCAAATTCAATACTTCTGTGAATATCGGGGATACTGGCTTTAACTGTAGCGCACCCACTAATATCGTAAGAAAACTCAATTTCAATCGGATAAGGATTACCATTAGAAGCAGGAGGAATATCTGTAATTTCCCCACTAGTTCCTGTATATTGAGTATCTCCATGAAGTCTCGCTTTACCTGTGTGATCTTGATATAAACGCACCTCAACTTGTTGCTGTTCAGCATGAAGTAAAGTGTAAGTTTTTTTGACAGAATAAGGAATCGTCGTATTTCTTTCAATCAACGGTTCATAAGTCAACATGACTTGTCCGCCAATCATGCTCACAACGTCAATTCCTAAGCCAAAGGGGGCGACATCGGTTAAAATTATCCCATTTTCTTCATTAATTAATCCTTGGGCTAAAGCAGCTTGTACACAAGCACCAATCCCTACAGCTAAATCTGGATTAACATCTAACTTTGGTTGTTTCCCAAACATTTCCGCCACCATATTTCGCACGGCGGGAATATAGGTTGTCCCCCCCACTAGCAGCACTCTATCAATTGCACTAGGGCGGATTTTCTTAGCATTTAAAGCTTCTCGGATACAAATTCTGGCTCTTTCTAAAAGTGGTTCTATCGCTTGTTCAAATTCCGTGCGCGTAATTTCCACATCCAAATCAATTCCTTTGCCATCTTTTGTAGCAAAATAGGGAATACGGACATCACAAGACTGTTCTATAGAAAGTGTTTTTTTGGCTTGTTCTGCTTGTCCCTTCAATTCCATTTCCCGGTTTTCAACTGCAATTTCTGCATACTGGGCGGCAAATTTTTGGAGTAACAGAGAAATCATCACTGCATCAAAATCTTTACCACCCAACTCAGGATCACCAAAACTACACTTAACATCTAATACTCCTTCAAACATTTCTAAAACTGAAATATCTAAAGTTCCGCCACCAAAATCAAATACAACTAATTGTTCTTCAGAGGCAATATTTTTGATCCCAAAAGCTAAGGCGGCGGCGGTGGGTTCATTGAGTAAACGTAAAACATTTAAACCAGCTATTTCTCCCGCATTAAAAGTTGCTTTACGCGCCGCATCAGGAAAATTAGCCGGGACAGAAATCACAACATCTTGAATAGGATGTCCTAACGCTTCCTCAGCATTTTCCTTTAACTTGCGAAGAATTAAAGCAGCTATTTCTTCTGGGCGATAAACTTGTTCTCGTAAAGTAAAAACTGCCTCAGTTCCCATACTTCGCTTGCTTTCTCGCACCCCAAAACCCTTGCGGTCAACTATTCCCCTAGCTGTTTCCCCAACCAGAAGTTTTCCCCGTTCATTAATAGCCACAATTGAGGGAATAATCGGAATTTTGGTAATCGGGTCAGGAATTGGTAGAGGTTCATTATTCTTGTAAATACAAATTTCCGAAGTAGAAGTACCCAAATCAATACCAATAGCGTAATTGCTTTTCATGATGCAAATTTCCTGATAATACTTTTGGTGGTGATACAATCAAATCAATCTGAAAAATTATTTCTCAAAATTCCATAAAACTCCTAATATTTCTTCTCCTCTGTTAACTCTGTGTCTCTGTGGTTCGTTAAAAAAACAAAATAGAGTGTCACGCAAAGGCGCAAAGGAATGAAGACATTACATACTTTGATTGAGCAATGTCTAAACTTGCGATATCTCAATCGGTTTAGATGCTTCAGAAACAGTAATATTTTCCGGCGCAATTGCTAGAATTACCTCAGCTCGTTGCAAAACCTTTGCACCTGATTGATAACCCCAATGTTCGCATTTCAAAATAGTTCCAGATTCAACATCTGATGATGATTCTTCACTTTTAAATTCGTGTTGGCTGTCGTCAAATTTATCCTGGAGAGTGGGAGCAATTCGATAGAAACCACATTTGTTAACAATGCGTTCAAATTCCTTGAGATTTTTCTTCAAAGATTCCTGAACATCTGGATTTTGTTCTAGTCCTAATGCTCGTTCTAAGAGTTGAAAAAATTCAATAGTGCTTTCCTGCCATTTTTCTAACTCACGCTGCAAATTCCCTTTTTCTTGACGCACTTCTATCGAGAGTTTTTCAAGTAATTTGTGAGTTTCTAGAAACCTGCTAAATTCTTGTTCAATTCCGTTGTATAATTGTTCTACAAATTCACTATTGTCTTGAATGGCAGCAGTATTGTTATAATATTCTTTGCCAACTCTCTTTAAATCATCGATAGCTTTTGGTAAGATACCCACAAATTCTTGGTCTTGATTTCGCAGGTATATCCATAAAAAGAAGCTACAAGAAGCTAATAGGTAAACTGCGGAAATAATGAAGAGGATATCGCGCTGAATTTTAATTTCGTCGTTAGGTAAAACCGCAAATCCAAGTCCGACTAGAGATGTGATGAAAATAATGGCTGTAATACCATAAAGTAGCCAATATTTTTTGACATAGCTGGGGATGGGATGTTTATCGTTACGCATTGACAAGACTCCTGGGGATTTTTCTGTGTGTGTACATACTGAGATGACTTTTTGTCAAGAAATATCAATGTTCAATTTGAACCGTGATGATGATGACATTGTATATCCACACTAGAAGATGCCTCTTCCAATCCTTAGCAGGTTTCTTTTCTTTGATGGAGGTTGTTTAGGGTTCTCACTGGGACAAGTTTTTTCTGTCCCCTTGCGGGGAAATGGTTATGAAAAACCCCATACTGTTATGACGGAACTGATGAAGAGGTGAGGTTTCCGTCCCCTTGCGGGGAAATGGTTATGAAAAACAGGGTGGGTGGGTTGAACACATCAATAGTTAGTAGCGCTGTTTCCGTCCCCTTGCGGGGAAATGGTTATGAAAAACCCAAAGGTCTAGTCATTTTGATCAAGGCTTTTCACAATGGCACTCTAGTTTCCGTCCCCTTGCGGGGAAATGGTTATGAAAAACGTGTTTAGCTTAAAGTTTTAAACTTTAAGCTTTGAGGAGTTGTTTCCGTCCCCTTGCGGGGAAATGGTTATGAAAAACTTATTGAATAAATGAAAAACCCCTAATAGGTGAACTGGTTTCCGTCCCCTTGCGGGGAAATGGTTATGAAAAACTTGTTGCTAGGATGTCTTTCATTTTCCAATAGATAGCTTTTGTTTCCGTCCCCTTGCGGGGAAATGGTTATGAAAAACTAAGTTACAGAGGTCTAGCTCACCTTTGCTCATAGTGTTTCCGTCCCCTTGCGGGGAAATGGTTATGAAAAACATCTACCAGAAGTAGATTATACTGTTTACCTAAAAGAAAGTTTCCGTCCCCTTGCGGGGAAATGGTTATGAAAAACTTTCATTAATAGTGGAGCCTCAAAACTTCTATAAGTTTAGTTTCCGTCCCCTTGCGGGGAAATGGTTATGAAAAACCTGGGCATACTACCTCAGCGACTAACCATCATGACAGAACGTTTCCGTCCCCTTGCGGGGAAATGGTTATGAAAAACGGATTAAGCGTTTTAATCCATTTGATAAGATTACGTTGCCGTTTCCGTCCCCTTGCGGGGAAATGGTTATGAAAAACTATTCCTTTACAGCCTTGGATGGGGCAGCCTACAAAAGTAACAGTTTCCGTCCCCTTGCGGGGAAATGGTTATGAAAAACGATAAGGATCTACTACAGAAACTAAATGATCTAATACAACGTTTCCGTCCCCTTGCGGGGAAATGGTTATGAAAAACAACTTCTAACCAAGTATCTGAATTGCAAGCTCAATTAGCGTTTCCGTCCCCTTGCGGGGAAATGGTTATGAAAAACTTGTCTGTTTGCTCATGTTCTGCTACATACCAACTATCAGCGTTTCCGTCCCCTTGCGGGGAAATGGTTATGAAAAACAACTTTGTAAATGAATTTAAAACAAATAGTATTACTGGTTTCCGTCCCCTTGCGGGGAAATGGTTATGAAAAACTCCTCACCTACGCCTTCAGCAGAACCACCAATGAAAGTGTTTCCGTCCCCTTGCGGGGAAATGGTTATGAAAAACCAGCTTGCTGTAACCCAGCTATTCGGGTATTACAACCAAAGTTTCCGTCCCCTTGCGGGGAAATGGTTATGAAAAACTCAGTATGGTGTTAAAGGTGCTACTCTTATCACTAACGTTTCCGTCCCCTTGCGGGGAAATGGTTATGAAAAACAACGTGAAGGAGAAAACTATGAATATGCCAAACATAGCCGTTTCCGTCCCCTTGCGGGGAAATGGTTATGAAAAACTCTAGAAGCTGAAGAAAGAGTAGGTTCAGATAAATTAGCTCAGTTTCCGTCCCCTTGCGGGGAAATGGTTATGAAAAACGGAACTAATTATGAAGTTATTAATGAGTACATATTGGGACTAAGTTTCCGTCCCCTTGCGGGGAAATGGTTATGAAAAACTTCACTATAGCCATCTCCTTTATATGGAGAAGCATATAGTGTAATCGTTTCCGTCCCCTTGCGGGGAAATGGTTATGAAAAACAAAAACTATGGTAACTTAGTTGCTGTCAAAGATAACACTATTCGTTTCCGTCCCCTTGCGGGGAAATGGTTATGAAAAACGGATTCATATCAGCAGGATCATCATTACCATAGTTATCGTTTCCGTCCCCTTGCGGGGAAATGGTTATGAAAAACACAAACCTGAAACAGAGGTAGAGCAACTAAAGAAAGCTGTTTCCGTCCCCTTGCGGGGAAATGGTTATGAAAAACCTCATACTGCCATACAGATAGCTTAGTAGCTTTCTGCATTGTTTCCGTCCCCTTGCGGGGAAATGGTTATGAAAAACGAAGGGGAATTAAACAATTACCAAGTAAAAGAATGCAGGTTTCCGTCCCCTTGCGGGGAAATGGTTATGAAAAACTAACTATGCAGTATACTGTATATGGTATTGACACAGAAGGGTTTCCGTCCCCTTGCGGGGAAATGGTTATGAAAAACTATAAGAAAGGAAAGCTAATAACAGATCTAGATAATATAAAATGTTTCCGTCCCCTTGCGGGGAAATGGTTATGAAAAACGACTATCCCCAACCTTCTAGTAAAGAGTGGCATCACTTAAGTTTCCGTCCCCTTGCGGGGAAATGGTTATGAAAAACGAAACTGTAATTCAATTAATTGAATTAGGTGAACGTATAGAGTTTCCGTCCCCTTGCGGGGAAATGGTTATGAAAAACCAAGGGCTTACCAAACTTTATGCACTGCTGCTGAATCTGGTATTGTTTCCGTCCCCTTGCGGGGAAATGGTTATGAAAAACAGTAGCTAACATGGCTTTTGTTGTACTTCTGCACAAAGCTATTGGTTTCCGTCCCCTTGCGGGGAAATGGTTATGAAAAACGACTTATAAATTTATCTACCAGAGGTTCCTTCAAGAGTGGTTTCCGTCCCCTTGCGGGGAAATGGTTATGAAAAACAAGCGTACTTTTAATCTGGAAGCTTGTTCAAATAAATTAGGTTTCCGTCCCCTTGCGGGGAAATGGTTATGAAAAACCTACAAAACCTTTACCATTCCATACATGAGTAGCTACGTTTCCGTCCCCTTGCGGGGAAATGGTTATGAAAAACATCTGTGTAGGAGACTTTAAAGCTCCTATGGGTAGCATGATGTTTCCGTCCCCTTGCGGGGAAATGGTTATGAAAAACCTAATTGGAAATGGGGAAAGTGAGGAAGAAGCTTGGGAAGAGTTTCCGTCCCCTTGCGGGGAAATGGTTATGAAAAACTTAATGGCTATATGTTCAGTAAAATACTACTAACATGTTTCCGTCCCCTTGCGGGGAAATGGTTATGAAAAACGGCACAAATACCATTCTGAATATGTTTAGGTATAAGTTGTTTCCGTCCCCTTGCGGGGAAATGGTTATGAAAAACCTCAGCGACCAACCACCATGACAGAACTAGTGATGAGGGGGTTTCCGTCCCCTTGCGGGGAAATGGTTATGAAAAACGAATAGGGGGAAGTTTACTTCCCCCTTAACTACTTAAGTTTCCGTCCCCTTGCGGGGAAATGGTTATGAAAAACGTAGGATTAGGTGGAAGATCAATTATTATTCATGAGCCGTTTCCGTCCCCTTGCGGGGAAATGGTTATGAAAAACAAACACATAGTCTACTAATTATTATAAATTAGTAGACTAGTTTCCGTCCCCTTGCGGGGAAATGGTTATGAAAAACTTTAGATTTAGCTGGCAAGCCTATCTTCTTAATTAACCCTGAAGGTTTCCGTCCCCTTGCGGGGAAATGGTTATGAAAAACTTTACTGAACTCACTTCACAGTAAAGGATACAATATCATGGCGTTTCCGTCCCCTTGCGGGGAAATGGTTATGAAAAACTTAATTCATGCTCATCAGTTTGAATCATTCTTTATTTCTCTGTTTCCGTCCCCTTGCGGGGAAATGGTTATGAAAAACCTTAAAGCTTCACCTTGTTTGTTAGGTAGTAATAGCGTTTCCGTCCCCTTGCGGGGAAATGGTTATGAAAAACGAAGTTTAACTCAAGAAGAGGTAAACAGTTTAAAAGCTACCTGGAGTTTCCGTCCCCTTGCGGGGAAATGGTTATGAAAAACAACCAAATAATTTCATTTTCATTCAACTGTAACCTACTATCAAATGTTTCCGTCCCCTTGCGGGGAAATGGTTATGAAAAACCCTTCTCCTATTAACTTAAACACTGGAGTTAGTTGTTTCCGTCCCCTTGCGGGGAAATGGTTATGAAAAACCCTAATTCAAATTAGGGGGTAGTTTAGGGTAACTAGGAGGTTTCCGTCCCCTTGCGGGGAAATGGTTATGAAAAACGGTTTTGGAAACCGGGGGGGATCAAAACACCGGAACTTGTCGTTTCCGTCCCCTTGCGGGGAAATGGTTATGAAAAACGAAATTCTAGAATGTCCGGGACTGCACCCATAACAGGAGTTTCCGTCCCCTTGCGGGGAAATGGTTATGAAAAACAGGTAAAGAAGGAGTAGCTGTATGTTGCCATGAAAAGAGTTTCCGTCCCCTTGCGGGGAAATGGTTATGAAAAACCTTTTTTATTGAACTTAGTAAATCAAAGGGAAACAGTCAGGTCTAGTTTCCGTCCCCTTGCGGGGAAATGGTTATGAAAAACTTAAAGTAATTACTGCCCACAAGGTTGTGAAGAGTAAAGTTTCCGTCCCCTTGCGGGGAAATGGTTATGAAAAACTTGACCCAGAACAAGACAACAACTTGATGAGTAATTGGACTCCTGAGTTTCCGTCCCCTTGCGGGGAAATGGTTATGAAAAACGCTTCTGAGTTGGATTTAACACAGTTAAGGTTTTTACCAGGTTTCCGTCCCCTTGCGGGGAAATGGTTATGAAAAACACACTGAAGTATTCATCAACAGCAATGCTACCATTGTTTCCGTCCCCTTGCGGGGAAATGGTTATGAAAAACCTAAAGGATATTGCTTCTGAGCAAATTAATTCTATTAATGAAACGTTTCCGTCCCCTTGCGGGGAAATGGTTATGAAAAACCTTACACTATAGGTTGGTTATTGTGAACCAGATAAGTTCTTCCTGTTTCCGTCCCCTTGCGGGGAAATGGTTATGAAAAACCTGCGAGGGTAAAACAGATCAATGAGACTAAGTATAGTGTTTCCGTCCCCTTGCGGGGAAATGGTTATGAAAAACAATTAGGATGGTTATATGGTAACAGTTATAGTAGATGGGTTAACTACCCAGAAGACTAGTTTCCGTCCCCTTGCGGGGAAATGGTTATGAAAAACAAGCTATGCTAAATAAAAATAAAGAAGAAGTTTCAAGTTTCCGTCCCCTTGCGGGGAAATGGTTATGAAAAACTTTATATTCAGAGGTACTACACAAAGTATAGTTAGCAAGTTTCCGTCCCCTTGCGGGGAAATGGTTATGAAAAACTCAAAACAGGAAAGGACACCTACGCCACACTCTCTACGTTTCCGTCCCCTTGCGGGGAAATGGTTATGAAAAACACTGCATTTCAACCCAACATCATTTAATGACCAAATTCGTGTACGTTTCCGTCCCCTTGCGGGGAAATGGTTATGAAAAACCTAAAGAACAGCAAACAAACATAGCAGGACTAACTGAAGGGTTTCCGTCCCCTTGCGGGGAAATGGTTATGAAAAACTTTAGCTTGTCCAAATAGCTCTTTAACTTGCTGCGGTACTTTGTTTCCGTCCCCTTGCGGGGAAATGGTTATGAAAAACTTGAAATTCCAAATGACATTCCATTTCCAGAAATCTGGAAAGACGTTTCCGTCCCCTTGCGGGGAAATGGTTATGAAAAACCCTATGAAATGGAAACCATTGTCATATTTAGTTTTCAAGGTGCTGTTGCGCCGGACTACGGAAATTGCTATGTAGCGAACCTTAACCGTAGTGTAACTGAAGAATTAAATTCAGCATAATCGGCTGTTAAATTTAATATAGCAGCAAAACATCAACGAGTCAAGTCAAAAACTACCAATTTACTCTTATTCACAAATCTTTACTCAATCTCATGCCTCCTACCTCCCGGCGACAAATTTTCCCACTGCTCTACATACCGTAACATAGTGCCAAAAGCTGGCAAAAACAACACTTTCAGCACTTGTATTCCCGCAAAATTCATACACTGAACTTTACAAAATTAAATAATCTGGCGGTTCATAAGGTGGTGAACTTCCATAGACTCGCGTTTGCTGCTTGGCTGTACTATCCAACGGGTAAACCCGCAAATTATCCTCACTAATTTTAATTACCTTTAACCAGCGATTTTCTAACTGTTGTGTTAATGCTTTTTCATCTAACGGACACTCAAACACCGAATATTGCACCCGTTGACAACGCTGTTCAATCAATTTGGCTAATTTAGTCCGGCGCTTGTCGTCCGCTACGTCATAACAAACCAACCATAACTTAGTCATTTAATTACAAAAGCCTCATATTCCAACCGTGAATTTACTAAACAACGTCCTAAACTCCGCGCCTGTTCTAAGACAATTTGACTCAAACTCAAGCGGCGATTTTGCGCCGGATACAAAATGGGGGTGTGAAAACGGCGTTCTAATTCTCCCAAAAACAGCTTTTTTGCTAAAGTTCCTAACCAAATACCCTCTCCATCTGGGGATGCCTGAAAGTCTTCGCTTTGCAATAGGTCTGATTGAATAATGGATATTACAGATTGGTCTACTATGATTGGTCGAAATTCTTCCATTAAATCTAAAACTAAATTGGGACGATAAGGTTCAATTGTATGAAAAAAGCCTAAATATGGGTCAAGTCCTGCTTGGACACAAGCGGAAAATACTCTTGCTAACAAGACTCCATAACCCCAACTCAACAGTGCATTAATGGGATCTAGTGGCGGGCGGCGATTTCGTCCACTAAAGTTCCATTGGGGCGGAAACCAATGTTTGAGTCCTTGGTAATATGTGCGGGCGCAAATACCTTCAATTCCCATGAGTTGATCTCGGTTTAAGGGAGTGGTGAAATTACTTAAACGGGAGGAATAGGAACTGATTAAATCTATGGCTTCGGCTAATTGGCTAATTTCTCCTTTTGTTCCCCGGTTGCGACGTTGTAGCAATACTCGTTGATTACGAATTTTGCCGATTACCAATTTTTGAGCTATGGCTAGGCCAAAGGTGGTTTCCACTGTACGATATTGAGCGAGGCGAATTATGGGGTTTGTGGCAAATTGTCCCTGGAGTCGTCCGCGAAATTGTCCATCTTGACGGAGAAATATGGTTTCTATGCCTTTGTCAAGTAGTTGGGCGATGACGACATCTGTTAACTGTACTCCTGGTAAGACTACTACTAAGGTGATTTCGGCTATACGGCAATTTTGGGATTTTTCTTGTTTGGTGATGCTTAAGGATTCGTTGCGGTAGCGAATCACGGTTCCGGGTTCTGTTAAGTATAGTGTGGTCAAGTCGCTTTGCTCCAATTCAAAATTCAAAATTCAAAATTCAAAATTCAAAATTCAAAAAAGTCCGGGATATTCAGCGTTGGCAATTAAAATCGCGGCTACACAAACAAGGTCTGACTATTTGAAAATTAAGGTTTTTAACCCGCGTAGGTGGGGTTGGTTCCTGTATAGCTGTGACTTCCAGTTGCCTGGTTCAAGATATTTACATTGTCGTGGTTGTGTGGAATATGCCTCTTCCATAGGGATGTCACAATAAAGTTATCCAAAAAAAGCACATTTGTTTTTATGTCTTTATTTGTGGCGAAAAAGCTGGTAATGTACCGCAGTGGAATTGTTGCAGTGATTAATGCTGGGATTACCTGGATTATTTTGATTATTGCTCCCTTGGGATTGTTTTCTGTAATTCTGTGTACTGTGGGGGTATTTATCAGCAGTTTAGCGGCTGGTTGGGTATGCGATCGCTCTTTATTAAATCTGTTAGAAGCAAGTTATCGTGATGTGATGTCAGCGCGTCGGGAGTCGGAAAACATCAATGCTGCAAGTTATCTAGATTTACTCACGCCAGAACAAAGGAACGAAGGTTGATGACTGAACCCGCATTGAGTTTACACTTAAGTGAAACAGTGATTTCCCAAAGCTGGAAATACCAATTTTTAACGATTTCGTTAACCAAAAGCGATCGCCTGATTGAACCAGCAGATTTGAGAGATTTAGAATTGCCATCTGGGATTGATACTACTGGTGGTGTGGTGATTTCTGGACGCGCCCCCATTTGGTTGTATGCTTATTTAGTTCATGAACTGCATCCTACAGCTTGGGTGGCTTGTTATGATCCGCGTTTTTTGGGTGCAATAGTTGTGGCTACTCACACTCATTTAGTTCGCATTGGTGATGTCATTCTCATCGATCCACCCAATGGCCGCCAGAAGGAATTATGTCCGGCTTTAATGATTGTGGGACCAGCAGATAGCGGTAAAAGTGTGTTTTCTCATGCTTTGTTTCAAGCTTTGTTAGCGGAAAATCCTGATATATATCTGCAACGCGCCCATTGGGATGGTGAGGGTAATTACCTTTTAGAATTGGAAGCAACAACTACTGAGGAGGAAATTGAATCTTTTAAAATGCGCGATCGCGGTGCTTTGACAGAGCGATTTTTCCCTTACCATTCTCAAGTCATTCTCAAGCTACGACGACAAAAATCTCTGGTAATTGTGGATGTGGGTGGGATGGTACAGCCGGAAAAGTTGCCGATTTTAGAGGCTTGTACCCATTATATGATTATCAGTTCCCAACTTGCGGCCATTGATGCTTGGCATGAATTTTGTGGCGCGCGTGGTAATTTAAAACCCATTGGTGTAATTAATAGTGTTCTGAGTGAGACAGAAATCATTCATCAGGAACAACCTTATTTAGAGATGACTGCTGGCCCCTGGATACGTGGAAAAGCTGCTACTGTCCCTCACGCTTTCTTGAAACGGGTGAGAGATTTAATTATCCTTCATAAGTAAATATTATGTAGTAATTGCTGTATTTTGTAGTGTTTTATATACAGTGCAGCAAATTATTACTCAGGCGATCGCACTTTAGGAAAAGATGATTTAATAAATTGAGCAATAATAGCGATAAACAAGCAATTATGGTGTTGAATAAGTTGCTAAATTTACGCCGCTAAAACTTGCTCAACTGTTAGAGTTAATTCTGGAAAAGTTTGCGATATAATTCTATCTGTACCTCGATAAGCAGTTGATTGGTAAATGCCTTGTTCATTGAGGATATAGACAAAAACTGTTGGCACTTTAGGATTACCTAAATAGTTACGGCTACCAATAGCTAAATAATCAACAATCCAATATTCAGAAATACCTAAACGTTGATATTCGTCGAGTTTATCTATATAATCATCTTCCCAATTTGTAGAAACTATTTCTACAGCTAGTTGTAATGGTTCAATAAAAGCAGTGTAATCAGATAAATTAGCATCCCACAGGTTTTTATCTACTACGCTAACATCAGGAACACGACCTTGTTCTTTCCCACCTGCTGTTAAAGTTCTAATTGTAATTCTTCCCGATACCCTGTAATTGAGATTTAGACGTTTAACTTCTAATTTAAAAGTATCACTAATAAATTCTGCTAAATTATCGTGTTTTCTGGTTGCCTGTATCCGCATTATTTCTCCATTTACAAGTTCATAACGCCCTTCTTCGGGAAAGTCGTAGTTGAGAAATTGAGCAAAGGTGAGTCTGTTTTTAGTTATAGTCATGGTTACTGCTGATAAAATTCATATTTTAGTTTAAGGATAGCGCTGTGAGGGGAAAGCGACCGCCCTTCATGCTATAGATAAAATGAGAATAAATAAAAAACCTTTCTAGTTTCATGATATGCGAACTTAAAAAATTTGCATAAGTTTTTAAATTAATGTCCCCTTGCGGGGAAGGAGATGGGTACACATAAATTATATGTAGCCTGACATCTCACGGATATTTGTTTCCGTCCCCTTACGAGGAATTTATTATCCTAATTATTCTAATTTAATATATCATGTTTCAGAGGCATTATTAACAGAATCAACAGCTTTTTTAGCAAGGTATAAGCGATAATTCTTTTCTAATTTTATCCAAGACTGAACAGAAGTACCAAAAGCTTCTGCTAGTTTTTCAGCAATTTCAAGTGTAATATACTGCTTACCCTGAATAATTTTTGAAATAATTTCCGGTAAATCCTTGTCAATTGCTAATAAATGAGCTTCCGTCCACATTCTAGCTTCTATTTCTCTTTGTAAAATTCTTCCCGGAGGAAAAGCTCTTACTGGTATTAAACGCTGTTGCATCTTTTCATTCCCTATAGAGATGTGTAGTGCATCTCCTCTATTCTACGTTGTAGAGACGCTAGTAGCATCTCTACACTACAGTTTTTCAATTCAGACTAAAAACTATCTGAAGTAATTTCTAGTGATGATAATCGATAATCTCGATAATTAAGAGATATTTGCTGATTTCATCCTCTTGGATTTTTACAATTAACCGCCAATTTCCAGTCAGCCATACAGCATACTGTCCCTTGCGGGTTCCTTTTTTTAGCTTATGAAACCCTAAGCTCCTATAGTTGTACAAATCCTGCGCGTTAATCACTATTTCCAGTATTTGCATTTTTTCTAAGAAGTTCTCATACACAGGTACCGTATATTTATGAGAACCTTCTCCTGTTTCGTACATTCTCTGGTCTTTTTTACAGGCGAAACGGGGACTTCCCCAAGGCTTCAGTTTCCGAGAGTGCTTCTGATTCACTTTATTATTGTGGGGCTGTTGGCGTGCGGATGGAGTCTTCATATCATTTATGTCATTATCTATACCTTTTAAGCGGGGGCTTATATCTAGTATTTGTGGTTTGCCTCGGTTGTGTTTAGTCATAAGTAAAACTATTTGTGTTGTAATAAACTACATTTTATTATAAGCAGGAGATATCCAAAGTAGCAGTAAATAGCCAAAATTACTCGTTAAACTTGACATTTTTAATACTTCCATCATCTTTCAAAGCAATAATCTTCACTTTTACTACCTGTTTTTCCTTTAGAGAGGCTGCTTTTCTGGGTTCTTTCTCAGTTAACTTAATCGTTTCCAATATCTCATAAGTTACTCTATTACCCTTAATACTAAGTACAGTAGCTTCTAAAATTTGACCAACTGTAAATTTCTGACTACTAAACACCTCTGCAATTTCCGCTTGACGTTCAGAAATTACCTCAACCTGGGGACTTAGTAAAATAGATATATCCTCAATGGGACTAACTTTGTAATACCGCATCAAACGCATCGCCCAGCCTAAAATTTTTAACATCGCCTGGGGGTGTGCTTGTTGGCTTTGCAGATATTCATGACACGCACTTTCTATACTGCGGTAGTAGCCTGCGGTTCGGCCACTGTGTCCTATTTGCCTACCGTTAATAACTAAAGTTTTAAGATAGCTAAAAAATCGCCGTCCTGCCTCTGGTTGCTCTACAATGCTACGCAGATACGCAATAACCTTTCCTACCTCGTTCACATCGGTTTCATCTTTAACCAAGGTTATCGCTAAATTGTGAGCAAGTTGAGATTCTGCTTCTGTCAAAGATTCTGTAGTCAACATTAATACATTCCTTCTGGGGGTTCGCGGTCGGTTGGGTAGCGTAGAACTTCTGCAAGTTGTTGCAGTGTTGAAAATTCAATGAGTTGGGAATGTGCTGTTTTAACTTGGGTGGCGATAAATTGCTGTAATGCTTCTCCTGTGAGAAGATGATCGTTATTAGGGGTGTAACTTTGGTAATGCGATCGCAAATCCTCAAAACTTTGTAATATCTTGGCTTGTGCAACTTCTACAGTCATTGTTCCCATACCAATGGGTTTCCCACCACCAATTTTTAAAGCAATGGGGTAGTTAGAATCTTGTCCCAGCACAACAAACAGCGTCCCCAGTTCTTCATGTTGGAGATTTTTAAATTGTAATTGGGTAGTAAACGTATATTCTCTAGCAGCTTGTTGAACTGGAATACCTTGATTTTGCCCCTTTTCAATAGCACGAACTGTATGATAGTAAAATTTACGTCCAGCAACTTTTCCCCTTGTATTAAAATAAGCACTTCCGGGTTCAGGTCTGGGACGATACAAAGATGGCATAAACCCTGTATTAAAACCCATACTGGCACATTTAGCATCATTAAACTCAATTAATCCCTGCCAATCTAAAGCCCCAAATACTTGACTCGCAGGACATAATTGTTCTTTATTTCGACATGGTAATCTTTCATTAGGTACTTTATCCCGATATTTAGAAGTAACTACAGCCAGGGTGCTATTTGTAATCGCTTCATAAACAGAACGAATGCAGCCTTTAAGAGAACTTCCTTGAATCAGAAGATGTTTATCAACTCCCTGCACCATTGTTTTAATTAAAGGTACGCGAGTAGCAATATCACTACCAGGAACAACCACACCAGTAGAAACATGAAGTGAAGTTTTAACTTTCAGAGTTAAAAATAAAGTTCCATGCAGACGATTGTGATCAAATCTATCATGTCCAGCCGGACCTTCTAAACGTGGTCGTTGCTGCGGAAAAGAAACAAGTTTGTATGGTTTTTGTATGTTATTAACATTTGAATCATCACGGGATGAAGGCTGAGGAGGTATTGGTTTTCGTGGCTTAGGTTTGGGGATATTGGTCATTTTAGTTAACCGTTAAAGCGATAAAATGAGTAGTTGCTGTATCAGAGTCCTGGAAATATCTTTGCTTAATTTTTATCTCTTCCGGCTTGATGGATTGATTGTTTTTACCTTTAAAAGTGAAACCTTTGGGAAATTTTGTTTCTTCTGGGTTGTGCCAATAAGCATCTCTATCACAAATTGCCCAATTACCAGTTAATTTTTCAAAGCCTTCTAAGCTAAATTCCTGTTGACTGAGAATTAAAACCTCATAACTTGAACGATATTTTTTCCATCGCATTTCACAGATAAAATTAAAAACCTGTCCCTCTACTTCTCCTCTTTCAAAAGGTAATTCTTGACCAATTCCACTCACAGCATGAGAGTAGCGTAAAAAGTAATAACTTTCAGAGTTAGAAATTTGTGTAATTAAAGTATTGAGTTCATCAGATGATACCAATTGTTTATGATATACATACCCTGGTGTCAGTTCTTGACTCATGCTGCTAAAACCTCACTCCAAACAGTAACAGCACGTTCAAATAAATCTTTTACCCCAGAATTAGTATTATTTCCCCATGTCAGTTTTACGCCAATTCCTAAGTCCATTGATTCTGCAAAACCTTCAGAATCTCGCTGATCTGGTTTAGGAAATTCGTATTTTCTGGCTTCATCATCTGTTAAAAATTCCCCAACACCTAGTAAAGAATTAGCATCCCATTCTTGTGAATGTCCTAGTTGCCGAATTTTTCTGCCTGTAGCGTTGAGTTGACATCCGGGATATTGAACAACTGCACTATTATATTCAACGCGAACCGTACCTAAACCGCGAGATTTAGCAAACCCTAAACCAAACCAAGCATCATTTAAATCTCGCAATACTAAACCAATTAAACCAAGTTGTGCCAAAGTGAAATTTTTGAGATGTATTTTAGTCTTAAATTCCCCAGCAGTGCAAACTTGATAATTAAATGGACCAACCGCGACAGAACCAAACACCCTATCAATAGCTACACCATTACGTTCTTCTAATCTCACTTGTTTGAGGTCAACTGGATGTGCATCTTCAATGCGAATACGGCTTGCTATTGACGTATTACCAAAAATTTGATCAGTAAATGAAGACTGTTTATATATTTCTTCACTTGCTAAGTTTTTAGGTAAATAATCACCTTTCATTGGGTCATTTGCCCAAAGTGGTTTAGTATTAGTATCACTACCAACAGTCCGAACAATTCTTTCTGCGTGAGCGCGAATTGCACCTTTTAAACCACTTCCCGGTAAATAAATTGACCATCCACCACTATGAAATGTTCTCACAAATTCCATATCAGGGTTTGTAGGATCTGCGCCTTCACGTCCCGACTTAATGAGAATGGGTCCATCGGGAATAATGCTTAAATCTATAGTGCAGTAATTAACAAATTTTTTGTGCATAATTTTAGAGTTAAAGTATTAAATTAAACAGCGAGTAAACTATTTAACTGCATTTCACATTGTTTAAATACAAAATTCACAACAGCAAATAATTTATCTAGTTCATAAATAGTGTAAGGAGTAATATTTTTGGTGAATTTATCACCTCCTAACTTTCCAAATTGCCATGTTACCCCATTAGAAACAATACCAAAAATAGTAATTTCATACTCTCCATTTAATCTTTGAGCAGCAATCATTTCTGCTAAACATTGCGCCCAACCCGCTTCAAAATTGTCTTGTTTAGCTTCAACTAAAATAAAGTATGGTTGGTCAAAGACAACTTTACCTAAAGGGGAACGTTTAGCTAAAATATATTCAGGAAATCCTGATAACTTTTCATCATAATTTAAGGATTGATGACTCCAGAGAATAAAATTTTGCCGATAGGTTTTCCACACTTCTTTGAGAACGGGATAAATTAGATTTTCACAGATAGCAAATTCTGAGTTATCAATGACAGCATCCCGCATCATTAATTCTAAATCTTCGCGGAAATAATTAGAAACATTAAAAGGAATGTCGCTGAGGAAATTAGCTTCTGTGTACGTGACTTGAAATGTTTTGATGACTTCACCAATGATTTTGAAATTACTGAAAGCCATATTTACTTCCTCAAGATTTTACTTCAGTTACGGTTGTAGGATTATTGAGTATATTTTCTGTTAAATAATTGACTAGTGATTGAGTCCAATTCTGTTTATGGGATTGTAGCTGTTCTGAACTACAAAGATAATGGTTTTTATCTCCTTGAACTAACCTTTGCAAATAGTCTAATAATTCTTCAGGCTTATTTTCTGGATAGTCAAACCACCACATTTCCCTAATATCTAGTTTAACAACTCCTAAACCACGGGAACGTCCACCACCAAGGGGAATTTGTTCTGTTTCAAACTGATGTAACCCAATCATCAACAATCCCAATTCCCAAGGTTCTGCATTTTCTACCACGGCGCGAAATTCAAACTGTGTACCAGCAGGTACTACTTGGAAGTCATAGAGTTTCCCATCGGCTGCGGTTTCAGTATCGCGGTCAATTGCTACACCGTCTCTTTCTTGGTATTGTCCAAACCATGTGTCAGGTACTACAGTTAAATCCCGTACTTGAAATTTACTTGCTATCCAAGGTGAACCAAAAAGACGAGAGATTAAATCTGTCATTTCAATAAGTTTTCGCGTCAACTCCACATCATTATCTTTGTGCTGTTCTTTTAAATCTTTGACGTAATTGTTTCTAGTTAAACTGGTTAATTCAGCCGGATCTTCAGCAAAACTGGTATCAATACCTCTGAGAAAACTTTCAAGACGGGATCTTAATGCACCTTTAAAGCTAGAACCTGGGATTAATGGTTGTCCTAATGCATCTTTAATCACGGGTAAATCTGTTCCTATGGGTTCTGTGGAACGTCCCGCACTAATACGTAATGCAGTGATAGTGGTAAGTTTACCTGTAATTTCTAGACGGTTTTTAAATGTGTCAAACATGGTTTAATTATCTACCTTTAATTTTTTCACTTCTTTCAACATGATCATGTGTTCCGTAGTAACGAAGTTCTAAAGTATCTCCTAATACTTTGCAAGTTACTCTCAGGCTATCGTTAACTCTAAAATGATCTATAGAAGTGTTTTTGTATCTGTTAAAATCTAATCCTCCACCAAAAAGAATTTCTGTACTACCTTTTGATACAATTAATTTTTGAGATACTTTAGCTATTGTTTGGTGTAATTTTATCCTTTCTTGGGTACTCCTAATTTTTTCATAATCCTCAAAAAAGCTGTCTGCATAATTAATTCTTGGGAAAATAAATAAATTTTGTGCTAATAAATCATCTTTACACTGATTCCAAATTAGCTGACCCCAAGTAGATAGAATCATTTCTTTATCAATAGTTAAAACCCATTCTTCTGGAACTTTTTTAGCCTCTTCCCAAAAAGTTGGTATCGCAGCAGCTTCCATCATAGCTAGTTGCACTTTATATTTTTCCACCTTACCAATATCAATTGAAATAGGTAATTTAGGAATCTTTATGGACTTATCAGACCCTTCAAAGATATAAATAATTTCATCAGCATAAAACATACCTATCGTATTAAAGTATCCCTGTAAAGCTTTAAAGCCGCCTACTAAATTAAAACAAATTTGATATTTGTCATCTTTATATTTATTGAGCATTTCTAGAATATTAGGTATTAACTTAGCCATAGCTTCTGTAAAAACAGCAGTGCTAGAAATTGATAGTTCCGGCTGAATTAAGGGGAATGCAGCTTCAATACCTTTGCTTTTTAAAAACGATTCTAGTATTTGAGATGTAGCTTTACCTTGAGCCGTATCTGTTGTAATTAGTATGTGAGTGTCATATCTACCATCTTCTATTTTCTCATCATATAAACCATGAATGCCGTTTAATTCCGCACTCATTTCTCTTATTTCTAAAATATTACTATCATCTAACTTTTCTGCTATTCTCCTTTCTAAAGGGACAATTATTTTTGAAAATACATGAGAATAATCCGAACTACTTTCAATTTTTTCTTGAGTCCAGTTAGCTGTTTTAGTCAAATCGGAAATCCATTTTTTAGGATCTTTATCTTCATTAATTGCATTAGTTAGTAAACTTGTACCTACTGTGGAAATTACAAGACGAGGCATATTGACTCCTTATTTTAGTTCATTAATTTCGAGAATTGGAATTTAACCTTGCTTCTCCAACTAAAGCTGTATGTTTTCTGGCAAGATGGCCTAAATACAGTTGTATAAGTTTAAGATGGATTTGCTTTGTAAGTTCTGTCTGATTGCTTGGAGCATCAACATATTGATTTAATGGGTGATTCTTAGGTATAGATTTTCTCACACAGCGAACGATTTTCTCAGCATATTCTATCAATTGGTCAAGCTCTTTAACTAATTCTATAGCAAATATATCATTACCTATTTTCTTACTCCAAATAGGACTTGCTCCACTTTTACCAATCTGACATTGGATAAAAAGTTTAATAGTTGCAATTGAAGTATCAGAACTCATAGCAGTAGATAAAACATTCCTAAAAGGAGATTTTTTATCTTCAATTCCAATAGAAAAGTTCTCAGATAATTTGTTTATTTTATCAATCACATCATCCATTTTATCTCCTGTAGCTTTCTGGATTCTAAACTCTAGTTGCTGCTGCAAAAAGCCATCTAAACTATCTAGCATATTAAACTGCATCCTCTCTCATTACTAAATGAAACTCATTACAAATTTCTACTTGTCCAAAACCTTCACAAGTTCTTTCACCAACTCCTGTTAACTCTAAGTTAGCTAAAGCTGCATACCATTTTTCTGGGTAAAATGTACTAAATAAGTAAACACCACCTTTATTAGTCACTAATTCTACATCTTTCATTAACCCCCAAGCAGAATTCCAACCTGAACGATAATCATAACTACTATAAGCAGCATGAATTTCTAATGATGAATCATCCACTCCTGCAAATTGTTGTAACATTGATGGAGAAATTACCGTTGTGCGTTGCCAATTTTCATTTAAAATTGCATCTGATTGTAAATCTAATGTGAAATATGTTTTTTGCTGTAACTCTTTAATTGAATTACCAAAAATTGACCATCTTTTCCAACGTTCCCACAATTTAGAGTTAAAAAGTTCTATTTTTGTTTGAGTATTATTTGTAATCTCAACGATTTCAGCATTAATTTCTACTTTTCCTAAACCCCTTGAACTTGAACCACCAATGCGAAAATTAAGTGAATTTTCACTAATAAAATTTTTCAGTAATTTTGACAATGCCTCTGTAACAATAATAGATGATATATAATTTACAGGTCTGGGATTCTTGCATTTTGATTCTGATTCATTTAAAACCTCAATACTATACAAAATTTCGTCTTCTGATATAGCACGTTTTCTATTTATTCCTACCTTAGTTAATAAACGTTTTTGTGCTGAAAGCTTATAGTATTTATCGTTAAACACACTATAAAAAGTGATTCCTGGTGAATCTACTCTTCCTCCATCAACAGGACAATTTGGTTCGTATGGGTAACTATAGCAATCTGCACACAAACGGTCAAAGAGAGTATCAAAAACCCCATTACACTTATCACCATTACAGTTCTTCCCTGTTTTGAAACCTGGGTTTGTCTTTGAACTTAAAGCAGTAGTTGGTAATATTTTTACTTCTTCTTCTAGTTTAAAATCATCTTTTTCAATTTTGCGAATATTAGGATAAGCATTTTGAAAAATTGCCGGGTTATCACTCAAAAACAAAGCCTGAAAATCACCACCATTTTGACTCAAATCCCTAAACTGTTGATTTGATTGTTTTAAAATTTCGCTGGCCACCGCACCACGAATCACACTACCAGGAATATAGTCTTCACATTCACTAACAGAACCACCTGGTTTTTGTCGAGAAATAGCTAGGGGAGATAAGGCTTTAATTTCTAATTCAATCCGCTTCACTTTATCACTCCTTTTGCTAAAAACTGCCAAACTTCAGTAAGATTAATATTTTCTAAGGCATTTTCTAATTCTTCTAATTCCCAATGCAGCCAACCTAAACCAACCGACTTACTCCCGCCTAAAGCATAAATTTGTCGCAACCCTGCCAAAATTAATACCTTTGCATAATCAGGTCTTTCTGGTGTCAAACTCGGTTGAATATGTATCTCTCCTTTAAACTGAAGTTGTGCATTTGCAGGTGAAGTTTCTAAAAAGTAAAGTTTGCTTTCTTCCGCAGTATGACGACGGCGATTTATTGTCACACCAGGACGGATGATTTCTGGTAAGTTTTCTGGGTCTTGCGTACAAATCAAATCATCAAAAATTACCCGTGAAGGTAAAATTGGATCACCAAAAATCTGACTGATTAAACAGTGGTATGTGTGTTTATATCCAGGTATTTTGTATTCATTTCGCTGAAAATTAGCAGGTGCGTTATCTCTACGAATAACCATTCTGCCTGCATTGGGAGACTCAGAAATTTCCCATTGTAAACCGCGCAGTAATTTTTCACATTCATGGCGCACTCGCCCTTTTATTTGTGAACCAGGAATTAGTAAGTTACCTTCTGAGTTGCGGACAATGGTTTTATCTGCTAAAGAACCTGAAGAACCTCCCGCACCTACACATAAAGCTGAATCAATTATGGCAGTAACTGTGTAAGTTTCGCCTTTCTGCGTATTATTATTTAATAAGTCATGAAGTTGTATCATAGCGAAGTCTCCTGTTGCGATGGTTCTGGAGATTTGCTATCTGAAAATTTGATTAAATCGAATAAGTCTACCATTTCTCGCCAAATAGTTTCATATTTTTCTTCTTTAATATCGTACATCCAAGGTGCAATTTTCCCTGGATTAGTTTTGGCTTGACACCATATCTTTTCAAAATCCGATTGAAGTGTAGACTGTCCTTTATTTAGTCGGCAACGAAAATAATAATAATTTAAACTCGCAGTTCGTCTACCTCGTTCTAAGAAGCTACGTATTTGATAAAGTTGCGATCTAGGAAACTCAGCTTCTTGCAATGCATGAATAGATTTCAGAAATTTATCTAATTCTGGCAATGTATAAGGTGCAGCATAAAGCTTAAGTTTATCAATGGTTAAGGCTTGTTTGCGGAAATCTTCGATATTTGACGAAATCATGGTGACTGATTTCATGGTAAAAAAATCTACGGTACCACCATAATAAGTTATTTTTTCATTTTTTGTTTCATCAGTATAATTTAAGGTTTTAGCATATTTTTTTGCAGATTTTAACAATTGTGTTACTAATTTTTCCGCATAGTAAATTGGCGTGTTATAAGCTGTGATTAATACACCAGTTGACATACTTAATTTACATTGATCGTGTTCTGATATTTTTTCAGAAAAACGATTAAATTTGTTGGGTTCATGAAGTTTTTCTTTTACTTTGTAGTCGCCTTTTATTTGTACTCCTGATATCTCTGTTTTCTTCAAAAGAATGTTTTCAAATTGCTCACCAATCATTTTAGCAATTTGCAAAGCTTTATCGGCAGGTACTATTAATAAAATATCATCACCGCCAATAGTGATAATTTCAAATGGATGAATTAAATAACCATTTTTAGTCTTTGATTCTGGTTCAGTGATACCTTTCATTTCACGGGGATGAAGATTCTCGGCTAAAGCTTGATATACAGCATATTTTGTGGCATTTTCAACGTCTTCGCTAAATTCTTTATACTTTTCGGGAGTGCGGATATTTTGAATAAAACCGCCCATATTATTACCATCGGCATAAATGTAAGCAATATAGCCATTACTTACTTTGCTCAATTCCGTTAAAGATTGGGGGATTTTAATTTCTGGTTTCTGAGTGCTGTTATTTCCATAATATACCTGAGACTGTTCTGAATTTTTTGTCAGAAATTCCTCAAATTTATCAAGCCAACTTTCAATTATTCCAGCATCCCAGTTTAGTCCTATATCTTGATACCATTTAGGTATTTCCGAAATCCCAGTTTTTGCTCTGTCACCTACTCGTCTTTTACGGATTAAAGTTTCAGATAGATAAGGTTGTCCAGTAAGTTCATTTATATAAGCGATCGCAGAACGTTTATCACCTTCATCTCTCCTTAAATAGGGATGTGTTTCAAACATTGATGGATAGCGACGAGTAGGACGATTTTCGGTTTTATTACCACTACGACGCTGATTAAAACGAATTGCTAGTTTTGTAGTTAATTCATTAAAACTTTTATGCTTTTTAAATGTATTTTCAATTTCTGAGAAATCATTAATTTTCCCAAAACACGCCTCAACAATAGTATTTTGATGCTGTTTTTGATATTTTTCCAACCAAAATGTTTCTTCAATATTATCTTTAAGCAAACCTAAACGAGTTTCTATTACTCTAAAGTTTTCCCCAACGGCACAAGAATTAGCAGTTAAAGTCTCTTCTGTATAACGTTTTTCTATAGCATTTGCTAAATCATCGACAAAAGCAGCAGGGCAAAAAGCCAGGATATTACCACCAGTTGAGTAAATAATCAGTTCAGGAATTAAACCATCTGTTAAATTAGGTTCATTAGGAAAGTTATAATTGAGCCACATTCTAATTTTACTACATTGTACATTGTAGTAATTTTGATGTATTGATTCTGGAATAATATTAAAAAAAGCAGGTAAATCAACTAAGTTAATTCTATCTAAA
Organism: Nodularia sp. UHCC 0506; assembly: GCF_034931045.1. NCBI lineage: Bacteria > Bacillati > Cyanobacteriota > Cyanophyceae > Nostocales > Nodulariaceae > Nodularia > Nodularia sp. UHCC 0506. The sequence goes on along the minus strand of NZ_JAYGHH010000004.1, from coordinate 19,306 downwards.
AGCCCGGAAGCACCGCGAATATCTGGAAGTTTAGATTCTTCAAACACATACTGCTTAATCTTAGTTGCACCACCGTAAACTAAACCAATTTTAGATTCCCATAAAATAGAATGTTTTTCTGTTAATTGCTTTAAATCATCTAAGGTTTTGGGAAATTTTTCTGGATTCTCTAATTTTTCTAATTCTCTGACTGCATCCACCAAAGAAGATACTTCCTCTGGTACTTTTTCCCCAGTTTTCAAAGCCTCCCGCATCTCCTGTAAAACAGTAATGTCAAACTGTGGTTGACGTTTATTACCCCAAGCTAAACACCATGCGATCGCAATTGATATCGGATGAAGTTCCATTGTGTTCATTTCCCTACTTTATTTTCTATAGCTTGTAACTAATTTAGACTACATAACCGCATCCAATCCTGAGCTATGGGACGACTAAAAATATCCTCGCCTGGTGCAAAGTCATGAATATCACTAGTTTAAAACGGCAATACAGTATAAATCATATCTTCTTGAGGATAAAACTCACTATCAAGATTTCCAATGACAGTTATATTGGAATTTTGCCAAAATCCTGGTAATTTGCGTATATATTCGGTTGGTTTCGCGCCAGCAAAACGCTATCAATCAATTAAATCACCGAGTTTATAGGCAGGATTATGTGTGATAGAAATTACATATTTGCCCATCTTAGGATCAAAGAAACCAATAGCACCGTAAATATGACTAAGTTTATGGGCTAAAACAAAGGCTACAGGTATAGAAATCGGCCCGTTAATTTTTAGCAATTGTCCTCCTGTGAGTTCTCCCGATGTGGTCATTTCCTCAAGTCGCGCGGCTGCATCCTTGACAATTTGATCGTTTTGAGCAGGTTCGCCAAATCTCACTCGTAATATCCCGTCGTTGAATTCGATGTTGTAGGTAGTCATTGCTGCGGTGTTTTTTCATCAATAGCTACATCATACACGGTCGCTGGAAGAGGCTGATTCCAATAGACTGGATGTTGATGTTATACCAAGTTTGCTGAATTAGCTATGCTTCAACATAACAAAATAAAAGCAACTACTGGTTACAAAGTAGTTACCTAATGAGAATATATTTGGTGGGTTTTAATCCCCTTGCGGGGAAGAGAGATGGGAGATTAATTAATATAATCATCCAACATCTCACGGATTAATGTTTTCGCCGTTGAATGAAATCAATTTGGTACATGGACTTGACTCCTATTCAGCATATGACGAGTCTTTGTTTCCGTTCCCTTGCGGGAAATTTTACCTACTAAACTATTTTAACTTTAAAATATCTTTTATCTGCTGTAATTTATCAAAAGATATATTAACTTCTGACTGATGATTTTTAAAATAGTCTATTGCACTATTATATTTTATGCCTTGTAAGTATCTAGCTTTTTGACTCGCGTCCTCCAAATCGTTATAAAGTTTCTCCAATCTCCTATTTTCTAGTTTCTTTGCAAGCTTACGAACATAACCCCGACGAGAATCATGTGGGGATTTTTCTGGAAATTGACTTGTTATATCATCCCCTCTTTGAGAAGCATAATATTCTACCCAGTGCAATGCTGCATAAAAGCACATAGTTACTGTCCAATCGGGATAAGCACTTTCAATACTGCGTGCTGCATTTTCATTGCTTTGAGCTTGCACAAGGTAGCGTTCACAGGTCATGATTTCTTGAAAAAGCGGAACTACAGTTAATTAAAGCACACTGAATTTAAGAGAATTACTTACCCACCGTTCTCGTCTACCTACCTCGGTTTCAGAATCGGCGATTACCTGATCTTTAAGTGAATAAAATTTATCTACTATCTGAGGACGAAAATACCATTCTTCGGCAGATTCATCTATTAATTTCCATTCATAGTCAATTACCAAATCTTGAATTTTATCCCAGTTTTCATTTGATAACTCAATATTTGGTTCCAACTCTATCTGAAAATCAATCCAATGAATATCAGGATAACTTGTAGCAACCGCTCTAACCCTTTTCACTTCTACTAACTGATATAATTCATTTACCAATTTTTGGATTTCATGAATTGAATCATGACTTGTTGATTTATTTGATTTAACTAAACGTAATTCAGATGAACCACGATTACTCCAATTTGTATTGGTTTTTAAATTTGAAACAGAATGTGTCTGTGTTGAGTTAGGACTTGGAATCATGCTTCTCCTTTTAAAAATTCATCTAATCTGTCTCTCAAAAATGCTGCGTGCTGTCTAGTAAATGCAAAATTGATTGGATTTATAGTTAATGATGATTCTTGCTCATCTTCTATGAATGGACTATCTGAGAGCATTCCTGCGAGCAATATACGATTTTCTTCATCAATTGCAACACGTATACCAGTAACAAATAACACTTTGTTTTGTTCTTGTTTACTCATAATTTATTTCTAACCCTACTTTACATAAAAACGAAAGAGCGAAAATGCTGTAGTTACTACTAGATATGCTCTCTCACATTTTATAATAGCTCTACTGGTAGTAGAGCTAAACCAAGCTTTTTGCTAGACTACTTTGTTGATGTAAATAGATTTGAAGCTTTGGAAATAGGAGAAGAAGCAAGAAACTGAGATTTTATTTGAAACTGACTAACAGTTTTATACTGTTTTTGAAAAGATTCACAATGCGTCCATGCAGAATACGAGTCAAATCCTATTTTGAAGTTTGACGTTGATTCAGGCATAATCTGACCTCTTAAAAACTACATACTAATTATAAGCATTTTTACAGCCGATATCATCCAATTTTGCAATTTTTATACAGAAATTTAGTAAAATACTCCACAACACTTGCATAGAACTCGGTAATGGTCAGAACAGCTAAACTTACCAATCGTCAACCCAAACTCACACTTCCCAGATGGGCAGATAACACCGAATTGGTGGGATTAGAATTTGACCTCGAAGCACTTACCACCAGTTCCCTCTACTCCCAATACACCATCGCCCTCCATGCTTGGTTTCTTGACCAAGTGCGACAACTTGACCCAGACCTTTCCGCCTATCTCCATGATGGGGAATCAGAAAAACCCTTTAATATCTCAGCCCTAGAAAGTCAACTACTTCCCACGGGTAAACAATTACAACTAGAAGCAAACCAAATTTTACACTGGCAAGTTAATGCTATATCTGCAAAGGTGGCTGAGTTTCTCAAGCTATGGTTAACCCAATTGCCACCAACCCTAAATTTAAGAGGTGCTACTCTACAAATAAAACAGGTGAGAATCGCTCATCCACCTACCACCTACTCCCAATTATTACAACCACCCGCAAAATACTCTCACATCAATCTCAGCTTTATCTCACCTACTAGCTTTCGCCGCAAAGGTCATCATTTCCCCCTCCCAGTACCTGTAAATCTCTTCCATAGCTACCTGCGTCGCTGGAATGACTTTTCCCAAATCCCCATCTCACAAGCCGATTTTCTCGATTGGATTGACGAAAGTGTAATTATTTATCAACACCGCTTGGAATCTGTGAAGGTCGCTGCGGGTAAACGAGGTTCAGTCACCGGCTTCACTGGGGCGATTTCCTGCGGGTTAAGTAAAGCTGCTTTGGCTAATACTGAGTTTACTCAGTTGTTCTATGCTTTGGTTAAACTCGCTCCCTACTGTGGAACGGGACACAAAACCACTTTTGGATTAGGACAAACTTCTCTAAGTTGGGTGGAACCAGAAGCCAGTAGTCCGACGCAGTTACTCACAAATCTTCTGGGAGAACGGATTGAGGAGTTAACTGCTATCTTTACTGCACAACGCAAACGCTCTGGGGGCGATCGCACTGATAAAATAGCGGCAACTTGGGCGACAATTTTAGCCCGGCGCGAAATGGGCGAGTCTTTAAAGCTGATAGCAGAGGATTTGGAAATGCCTGTGGCTACAGTTAAAACGTACACTAAATTGGCTAGGCGATCGCTTAAGGATGCAGATTTATGAGGATTTGGTATCATGCGATCGCACTTTTCTACAAAACGCTACGCGATCTCGCACAGTAGACCCAAAGAAGAGGAAAGGTAATTTTGGCAATCCCTTTTTTTTGCGCTAGTATGATAACGATTCTCATTATTTTATGGCTATGATTAGTTCTGTGATCCAGTCCCAGGGAAATTGGCATCAGCAAGACGAAAAACTTGCACGGGTTCGCCACACTTGCGCCTACATTTTGGCTATAGCTGGCAGTAAGGTCTAAAATTTTACCATCACAAGTAATATGACTACTCTCACACCATCCGCAACCAACGTCATACCAGAGATTCCTAAACGGGGAATGCCGATTACTTTAATCACTGGATTTTTAGGAAGTGGTAAAACTACTCTTCTCAATCAAATACTCAAAAATAAACAAGATTTAAAAGTTGCTGTCCTAGTCAATGAATTTGGCGATATTAACATTGATAGCCAATTGCTTATTTCTGTAGACCAAGACATGATGGAACTCAGCAATGGTTGTATTTGTTGTACTATCAATGATGGATTGGTTGATGCTGTTTATCGCATTTTAGAAAGAGAAGAACGCATTGATTATTTAGTCATTGAAACTACTGGTGTAGCTGACCCTCTACCAATTATTCTTACCTTTTTAGGCACGGAACTTAGAGATTTAACAAACCTAGATTCTATTATTACTTTAGTAGATGTAGAAACTTTTGATGCTGAACATTTTCAAAGTGAATCAGCTTTAAAACAGATAACTTATGGAGATATTATTCTTCTGAATAAAGTAGACCTTGTTACCCCAGAAAAAATTAAAGAAGTCGAAACTTATATTCATCAAGTGAAAGTGGGGGCGAAGATTCTGCCTACCCAATATGGGGAAGTGCCGTTACCATTGATTTTGGACACACAGCTCACACCCCAATCACAGTATATATCTATTGCGGAACAAGATGCCCACAAAGAGCATCATCATGAACATGAACACCATCATCACGAACATCATCACCATCACTCTGAACACTTAGATAATGATGGCTTTATCTCCATTTCCTTCCAAAGCGATCGCCCTTTTGATGTTCACAAATTTGAAGCCTTCTTGACTGAAGAAATGCCAGCCGGAGTATTTCGTGCTAAAGGCATACTTTGGTTTAATGACAGTGATCTGCGTCATATCTTTCAACTTAGTGGGCCTCGTTATAATTTACACGCAGATGATTGGTATTCTCAACCAAAAAATCAGCTAGTTTTTATTGGCAGAAACTTGAAACCCAGTGAAATTCACTCTCATTTGGATAAATGTTTGGTATGATGAGAACGTGTAAAGTTATGTTACACTCATTCATTAGTCAGGGGTAGTCAGAGGTCAATGACCACCGAAATCTCACAACTGACTAATTCATCAAAACATTCCTACAAAACTCAAAAAATGACTTTATCGATTCGTCCCGATCTAACTTCTGCCGATCAGGTACTATCGTCTTTAACTGCTCAAAAGCAGCCAAAAGTAACAGAAGCAGAAATGATGCAGGCTGTGCGGACTTTGTTGATTGGATTAGGAGAAGATCCAGACCGCGAAGGACTCAAAGACACTCCCAAAAGAGTCATGAAAGCCTTGCAGTTTCTCACAAAGGGATACACTGATTCTTTGGACGAACTGTTAAATGGAGCAGTTTTTACAGAAGATGCCAATGAAATGGTGTTGGTTCGGGACATCGATATTTTCAGTTCCTGTGAGCATCATATTCTGCCAATTATTGGCCGCGCTCATGTTGCCTACATTCCCAACGGCAAAGTCATAGGTTTATCTAAAATTGCCCGCATTTGTGAAATGTATGGACGACGTTTACAAGTCCAAGAACGTCTCACCACCCAAATTGCTGACGCATTACAAGGTTTACTCAAACCCCAAGGTGTTGCAGTCGTTGTGGAAGCAACCCATATGTGTATGGTCATGCGCGGTGTGCAAAAGCCCGGTTCTTGGACTGTTAGTAGTGCCATGCGGGGAGTTTTTGCAGAAGATTCCAAAACTCGCGAAGAATTTATGAATTTGATCCGCCACAATGCTAAGTTTCATTAAATCGTTACCATAGAGCTAAGTTTATATAGCTCTTGATTTAGGTGTAGAGATGGGAAATTTCTTGTCTCTACTTTAATAAATAAACTAAAATTTACAAGTTAAATATAAGTGATAAAATATACTTAAAAATCATTCATTCTCTAAGTATCCACTAAATCTATCAACAGCAGTCATCAGAAAATTAAGGTAAAAGCAAATTGTGATCCTTGCAGAATTAAAGTTTTTTGATTAATAGTCTGGGAAACTTGAAAATCACTAATTAGCTGAAAAAACGACAGCTATTTGTCATTTTTCCTGATCCAATCGGATCTATAAAAAGAAGTTTGGATTTTTTTATACTCAGAACAGATGCTCACTGATTTTGCATACAAAACTTTACAATGTTCAAACTCGTCATAACTGACCGCTAACCAGTGGAACGCTTCCCTGTAAACTAGAGTTAGTCGCAGATAAATAGCCCAAAATCACTGTGCTGTGGTCTAAACTAGACAATCTACACTTTCTCGGAGGTAGTCAAATTTAAGCGATCGCCTGATAATAGCATCAAGTCCTGTTTGATCTGCGTAGCTTGATAGTTAAAAATTTTTCCTATAATTATGTAGTATTGCCAACCTAATTTACTAGCGATCGCATTACGATTTAGTCACATTTATTTTTTAAAGTCCTATTCTAGAATTTTCTGGTTAAAATAGTATATCTGTTCTATTCAAGTTCCCAACCCAAGATTCCTTACATCCATATAACTCCTATATTTAGAGGACCACAATGGCTATCAACACTGATACTTCCGGCAAAGAAAAAGCATTAAATATAGTACTCAACCAAATTGAGCGCAGCTTTGGTAAAGGAGCAATCATGCGTCTGGGTGATGCTACCCGGATGCGAGTAGAGACAATTTCCACAGGAGCGCTCACCTTAGATTTAGCATTGGGTGGAGGACTACCTAAAGGACGTGTAATCGAAATTTATGGGCCAGAAAGTTCTGGTAAAACCACAGTAGCGCTACACGCCCTCGCAGAAGTTCAAAAAAATGGCGGTGTTGCAGCCTTCGTTGATGCTGAACACGCTCTCGATCCTACCTATGCTGCGGCTTTGGGTGTAGACATTGAAAATTTGCTAGTTTCCCAACCAGATACAGGCGAATCTGCATTAGAAATTGTCGATCAACTAGTGCGTTCCGCCGCAGTGGATATTGTCGTCATTGACTCAGTAGCAGCACTAGTTCCTCGTGCGGAAATTGAAGGTGATATGGGTGATATCCACGTTGGTCTTCAAGCCCGGCTGATGAGCCAAGCCCTACGTAAAATTACTGGTAACATAGGTAAATCTGGTTGCACAGTCATTTTTATCAACCAATTGCGGCAAAAAATCGGTATTACTTACGGTAGCCCAGAAACCACAACTGGAGGTAACGCCTTAAAGTTTTACGCCTCAGTTCGCCTGGATATTCGCCGAATTCAAACATTAAAAAAAGGAACTGAAGAATTTGGGAACCGTGTAAAAGTCAAAGTTGCCAAAAATAAAGTTGCACCACCTTTTAGAGTCGCAGAATTTGACATTATCTTTGGTAAAGGAGTTTCAACCTTGGGTTGTCTGGTTGACTTAGCAGAAGAAACAGGCGTGATTGTTCGCAAAGGAGCTTGGTACAGTTACAACGGCGATAACATTTCTCAAGGTCGAGATAACGCTATCAAACACTTAGAAGAAAAACCAGATTTTACTGCCGAAATCAAGGAATTAGTGCGACAAAAGCTAGATATGGGAGCTGTTGTTTCTGCTAACTCTGTGGCTAAAGCCAATCAGGAAGAAGAAGTTGAATTAGAAGAAGAAGAATAGCACTAATGCGCCTTCTGAATTAATACAGCATTTTGCTAGTGGATGAAGTACACATTTTAAGATTATAAATCTTGTGTACTTCAATCAGATAATATGATCTATCAAAAAAAATGCGTATCTAAAGATTGCAACATCCCACAAAAGACTTATGCGTTATTCCACTCAGCACTCAGCACTCCTGACTCA
>NZ_JAYGHH010000004.1:0-11187 GCF_034931045.1 Nodularia sp. UHCC 0506 | reverse complement strand
TGACTCAGCACTTTTAAAAACCTCGTTTACCATTGGGGCGAATTGTCATCCAATTGGTTTTTGCTAAGGCTAATTGCTCATCAGAAACCTTTGCACCAGTGAGATTAGCACCACACAGATTAGCTCCTCGGAGATTGGCATTACTGAGATAGGCTTCCGTGAGGTCTGCACCTCGCAGGTCGGCTCCTTCTAAATCAGCATGGTTAAAGTAGGCTTTGCTGATATTAGCATCTCTCAGATTTGCTCTAGTAAGACTAGCTCTGCCAAAGTCACTGTTGTGAAGATTAGCACCTTGAAGATTAGTACCTTGGAATTGAGTAGAATGAAAGTTTGTCTCGGATAAGTCAGCACCCGGCAATTTCATAAAACTGAAATTGTGTAGAGAAAAGTCCCGTCTACCCTTGTGATAGGCTGTGAGTAAACTTTGGGTATTTAACTTACGTCCTTGAGAATTGTTTCTGTGTGAATTAATATTTTTATTGTTAGTTACCGATGTTGATTTGCCTGCCGAAGACCCCTGACGTATTCCCCCTGCTTCTCCATTTTTAGCTCGTCTTGCTCGAATTGCTGCCGCTATTTGTGCTTTATTGCCTCCTAAACCCATAACACCACTAGAAGGATCGCTGGACAAAATAGCAGAATTTTCTACTCGGTTATATGTTGGCTCTTTAACATTAGGATCAGATTTAACCAGCAAACCTTGAGCTAAACTTTCCAAATAAGGTTCTATATCTAAAGCTCTAAGTACCTCTTCTGCTGACTGGTAGCGATTACGGACTGACACATCTAGCATTTTTCCCAGAACAGAGGTGAGATGATCACTCACTTGCACTAGATGCTCCCACATCATCTCGCCTGTTTTGGGATTGTAGTCTAAATCTTTAGGAGTTTTGGCACTTAGTAGATAAATACAGGTAACACCCAGCGCGTAAATATCACTAGCGTAGACAGGACGCATAGCCATTTGCTCTGGAGGTGCGAAACCGGGAGTACCAATGGCATAAGCAGTTAATGCTGTCTGTCCTGATTGATTTAGTGCCGCTTGGCTAACTTGATTTTTAACAGCGCCAAAGTCAATCAGCACCATTCTGGCATCTTGAGTCCGGCGAATTAAATTGGCTGGCTTGATGTCTCGGTGAATTACCTTTTGCTCGTGGATGTATTGCAACAACGGCAAAGTCTCGCTCAAAAACTGTTTGACTCCGGCTTCGCTAAAGATTCCATTCAGTTTGACCTCTTGTTGCAGTGTCGAACCACTAATATATTCTTGGATTAAATAAAATTGTTCTTGCTCTTCAAAATAGTCAAGTAGTCTTGGTACTTGAGGATGATTGCCGATTTTGCCCAGGGTTTTAGCTTCTCGCTCAAATAACTCTCGCGCCATTTGTAAAATGTGTGGTGCGGTTCCTGAAGGGCGTAGTTGCTTAATTACACAACTTGGTTCTCCTGGTAAAGCATGATCATGAGCTAAGAATGTTGCGCCAAAGCCACCTTGACCTAACGGTTTGACCACCCGATAGCGATCGCGCAATAATAGTCGCGAACCACACGACTGGCATATCTGGTCATGCGCTGCATTTGTTGGATTGGGACAGGTAGGATTTAAGCAATAGCTCATGCATTGTCAACTCGCTGCACGAATAATGATTAGAAGCGTTACACTCTTTTTTAAATTGTTAAGACGGATCATTTTATCTTGCTAGATGATGTGGGAAATTCTTTAACGAGTTTCTAAGAGTTAACTCAAAATTACGTAAAACACACATCAAAACAAGTAACACTTATTATACTTACACTCTCAAATAGTGTCCAGGCTATTTTTTCTAAGAAATCCAATATCTAAATCTTCTAACTTTCAATTTTTGTAGGTTTGTTAATAATTATACTGGATATTAGGAAATTAGATTAATTTTTTTCCCTTGCTTTGTCTCCTCAGAAATACTAGTAACTAACTCATGCTTGAATATATGTTCATATATGCTATGATAATAATTGTTCCAAGATTAATTTAGGGGAAAAAATATGCCTACTGTCACCCAAATGAAATGCGCTTGTCCCAATTGCTTATGTATCATTTCGCTGGAGAATGCTATCAATAAAGAGGGTAAATACTATTGTTCTGAAGGCTGTGCGGAGGGTCATGAAACAATCAAAGGCTGTAACCATAATGGTTGTGGTTGCTAAAGAGTGTTGAGGGCTGAGTGTTGAGGGCTGAGTAAAAATAGCACCTACGGTGCTATAGAGTTGAATAAATCTGAATTATTTCTCTACCCAGCACTCAGCACTGGCTCAATGCCCTGCTATGACTCTAAGCACAGCTATGCTCGCATGGTTTTAAAGCATTCATTCAGCACTTATAGACTAGACAACACTTCTCGTGCAACGGCTAAAGTTTGCTCGATATCGGCTTCAGTGTGAGCCAAAGAGGTAAAACCAGCTTCAAACTGAGAAGGCGCTAAATAAACACCACGCTCTAACATACCTCTATGAAAACGACCAAATTTAGCCATATCTGACTTTTTGGCATCTTCGTAGTTATGCACTGGCCCAGAGGTGAAGAATAAGCCAAACATAGCGCTAATTTGACCACCGCAAACTGGATGACCAGTTTCTTGGGCAATCTTTACTAAGCCATCTGCTAATTTCTGAGTAATTTTATCAAGATACTCATAAGTACCAGGTCTTTGTAACAATTCCAGGGTTTTAATCCCAGCCGTCATTGCTAAAGGATTACCTGAAAGCGTTCCCGCTTGATACACAGGGCCGGCAGGAGCAATCATTGACATAATATCTCGACGACCACCATAAGCTCCTACTGGCAAGCCACCACCAATTACCTTGCCCAAGGTTGTTAGGTCTGGTGTCACACCAAATTTTTCCTGAGCGCCACCGTAGGCAATCCGGAAACCTGTCATCACTTCGTCAAAGACTAGCAAAGCCCCATGTTCATGGGTAAGTTCTCGTAAACCTTCGAGAAAACCAGCATCGGGAGTAATGAATCCAGCATTGCCAACTACTGGCTCTAAAATTACCCCGGCGATTTCGTCGCGGTTTTGTTCAAATAAGGCTTTCACTGCTTCCAAATCATTGTAAGGAGCTGTGAGGGTAGTAATGGTTGATGATTTAGGAACGCCTGGCGAATCGGGCAGACCAAGTGTAGCCACACCAGAACCAGCCTTCACTAAGAATGTATCGGCATGACCATGATAGCAGCCTTCAAACTTAATGATTTTCTCTCGGTTTGTGAAAGCTCGCATTAACCGCAGCACTGCCATACAAGCTTCAGTGCCGGAATTCACAAATCTCACCATTTCAATGCTAGGAACAGCATCAATTACCATTTCTGCCAGCACATTTTCCAGTAATGAAGGAGCGCCAAAACTAGTGCCTTTTTCTAAGGCTTCATGAAGTGCTGCAATTACTTCTGGATGGGTATGCCCACAAATAGCAGGCCCCCAAGTGCCAACATAATCAATATATTGGTTGCCATCTACATCCCAAATGTATGCGTCTTTAACTCGATCAAAAACGATGGGTTGTCCGCCAACCGATTTGAAGGCGCGAACTGGAGAATTCACTCCTCCCGGCATGAGATTTTGGGCGGCGGCAAAGATTTCTTGTGATTTTGTGGTTTTAATCGTGGTATTTACCAAAGTTCTCTCCTAAATAGTGGAAAATAAAAAGCTCTATCTTAGGATAGGGTGAAAAACTGTTTAGAAATTTTACCTTATAGAGTTATTCCAACCAGAAAAATAACAATATGTTATGCAAGTCCAATGAAGACTTGCCTTTAGAGATTCGCACTAAGTTATCTGAGGCTTATCAGGATCTTTGCCGGGCTGTTTTTAACTGAGCAATCCATTGTGATGGTGAAGCTTATAAAGCTCACCAATTAGCCTTAAGTGCTGTAAAGATGCAGTTTGCTACAAGTAGGAATGCTTTTGTTTAAGCTGGATGGGCAAGTGCAATTTTAAATAAGCATACCAGATGCTCTATTCAGAATGGTATCGTGAATCCATCAATAATGTTTCATCAGAACAAATTAGCTGGTATGTTTTCTACTGATCCGCATTCACTACCACAGTCCATTCCTGTTGATCAGATTTGCTACGATGAACGGGGTTTAGTGCCGACAATTATCCAAGATTATTTGGATGGCTCTGTTTTAATGATGGCGTGGATGAGCCAGGAATCTTTAACAAAGACTTTAGAAACTGGAGAAACTTGGTTTTGGAGTCGCTCTCGCCAGGAGTTATGGCATAAGGGAGCAACTTCTGGACATATTCAAAAAGTGCAAAGCGTTCGTTATGACTGTGATAGTGATGCGCTGCTGATTGGAGTGGAGCAGCTAGGAGATATTGCTTGTCACACGGGGGAACGCAGTTGTTTTCATCAAGTAGAAGGGACAATTGTTGCCCCACCAGGGGATACATTATCTCAAGTATTTCAGGTGATATGCGATCGCCGTGACCATCCCGTAGATACTTCTTATACCTGTAAGTTATTTGCCGGTGGCGATAACAAAATTTTAAAGAAAATCGGCGAGGAAAGTGCTGAGGTAGTCATGGCGTTTAAGGATGACGAGGAGGAGGCGATCGCGGGTGAAGTGGCGGATTTACTCTATCACACGCTGGTTGCTTTAGCTCATCATCAAGTCGATTTAAAGTCAGTCTATCGCAAGTTACAAGAACGTCGCCGCTAAGAAGGCAGAAGAGCAGGGAGGGAGAAGAGGGTAACTTTCCTCATGACTAATGATTTTGTAATTCTTATCATTACCTAGATTTTTCCTCACTCATTCCACAGGGTTTCCACAGGAATTTTAGTAGTTTTCCACAGATGTTTGACGAGCTAATAGGCTGTTGCCGTTTTACTGGGGATTGTTGATTAAGAATAGTCAAGAATCTCTAGCACTGAGTTTTTATTAAGTTGCGTAACAGAAAGTGGGTGACAATGCTGATTATTGCGTTAAGATTTGTTTTTTATACCACTAGTTTTAACATTTCGCAGCATTGACAAACCCACCCCCTCTTGGCGCACAATGATGCGACTGGCTTGTATAGTCTGTTCAACCATTAACGCCAAAAATCACTAAGAGACGCTAGTGTAGATTTTCAGGTCAGGGCAGGACTATATAAAGCAATTCGCATCATTCCAAGTAACTTGTCTCTCTTGATGGACTTCACAGAAGGAAAAACTCATGAACACAACAGTTAGTATCTTTACAGAAATTCCCGAAACACTACATGAATCCCTTGAAAATTACTTAGAAGCACACCCTGATTGGGATCAAAATCGCGTGCTGACAGCTGCCTTGTCTCTGTTTTTACTCCAAAATGGCGAGAGCGATCGCCGCGCTGCCCGTGTATATTTAGAAACGTTGTTTTATAACTGTTAAATTAAATATAAATGCCCTGCGCTAATCAGCCAGAAACCCAACACACTGGTAAGTCGCTGGGCAAAAATATTTCCAAGTATGACCATATTGGTCGTCAGACCTGCAAAGGCAAATAAGAACCTTCAAACTAGAATCCCCCGGATTTATCCGTGGGGAGTGTTAATTTTTATTCCTTAACAAAGTTTAATCGTGCCTATCTACGTAGTTACTTAATCAAGAGTTGCTCATAAAAAACTCTAGATTAGAGACTATACACTCAAGAATGAGTTTCCAACGGCTGGGAATGCGTGGGGCATTCAAACTTATACCCTACGCCACGTACAGTTTGAATTAGTGCTGGTTGGCTAGCATCGATTTCAATCTTCTTGCGAATTTGACCGATGTGTACATCTACAACCCGTTGGTCGCCAACATATTCATAATCCCAAACCTCTTGAATCAATTCGGCACGTCGCCAGACTCTACCCGGATGGCTCGCTAAAAAATGCAACAAGTCAAATTCTAGAGCAGTTAAGGGTATTGCTTGGTTGTTAAGTGCGACTTCTCGTCGTGCTGGGTCAATCATTAGCTTTTCAAATACTAGACGTTTTTGTTCAGCGGTAGTCACAACCCGCTGTCGTCTTAAAATTGCCGCTACTCTAACTTCTAACTCTCCTAGTCCAAATGGCTTGGTGAGATAGTCATCAGCACCTTTAGCAAAGCCGCGAATCTTGTCGGCTTCGTCGGCGCGGCTAGTCAGCATCAAAACAAAAACACCATTACGACTTTGCATTTCCTGGCAGAGATTAAACCCAGTGACATCTGGTAAATTTACATCTAAAATCACCAAATCCGGGTTAAATTGCTCAAATAGAGCCAAGGCTGTTTTACCATCCTCAGCAGCCTCCACCTGATAGGTTTGCTTAATCAAAAAGCGTTGGATTAAATTTCGGACCGCAGGGTCGTCATCAACTACAAGAATCTTGGCGGGAGCCATGACCATCACTTTGCACAAAAATTCGTAAGATTAACAAGAAAGAGGATTGCGTAAAAACGCAATTTCCACTTTGGGGGTTATTTAAGACTCTACAAGGGTAAGGAATGCATTTCCTGATTATCCAAAATAATAGTGTAATCAGAATTCTGGAAAATGAAAATCAGAAGATTTTGCTAGTCACCATATACTTAAGTACGGGTGTTGTAATTCTCAAGTTTGATGTGTACTAGATTGATATTCTCGACATTCGCCATAGCAGTGCAGTCACCTTGTAGATTTTATTTTCCCAATTAAGTGGGGATTTAAAACTTTTTAATTTTAAATCTATCTGTGGATACATACCACTAGTACCGCAAGGCGGAAGTCAAAAGTCAAAAGTCAAAAGTCAAAAGTCTTATCCTCTAGGCTTTTTATTGATTCTGAATGGTCTGTTTATTGACTCCATGCTGTACTAGCTATTGTGAGGTTTCATTATGAAAAATTTCCTCAACACACTCTAAAATTGCCAAATGTTAATTTTTTCCTGAAAAATGCGTTTTAGGCATTCCTAGTAAAAATTATAGAGTAAATCGCTCATTAGCCAAAGACATGACGGTATACAAGGTGTTATGGCAATATGTTAAAGTTAACGTAGTTAAAAATTCCAAGTCAATCCAACTAACCCATGCTACTATCCTTAGTAGGGCATAAAAATGGGTTCATACGTTGGTTTGAATCAAGATAAAACCTAAAGTTGTTTTTCCAAAAAGCAAAAAACTGCTGCTGACTAAGGCTAAAGAAAGTATAAACTCCCATGAGCGATCAAAATCCCTACGAGAAACTTGGGGTGTCAGAAGATGCTAGCTTCGATGAAATTCAGGATGCTCGTAATCGCCAATTGGAGCAATATAATGGCGATGCCAAGAGTTTAGAGCTGATTGAAGTAGCTTATGATGCGATCTTAATGGATCGTCTACGGATGCGCCAGGAAGGTAAAATTAAAGTCCCTGAACGGATCAGGTTTCCAGAATTGCGAGTGCAATTGCCTTCAAAAGAAAGTCCGACACCTCGCGAGCAGTCCCCTGCATGGCTGCAAAGAATAATCGACCAACCCGCGCCTAAAGATATACTGTTACCTGGAGCTTGGTATTTGGGTTTAAGTACCATTAGTGTATTTACTCAATCCGTAGGCAATCAGGTTTTACAGTTGGCTTTAGTCGTTGGTGTAGGAATTAGTATTTATTTCCTCAAACGCAAGGAAGGTAAGTTTGGTAGAGCAGTTTTATTGACGCTGGTTGGTTTAATTGTTGGTTTAATTGCTGGGGGGCTACTTGCTGGCTGGCTCTTGCCGCAAATTAACCTGGGACAGCTAACGTCTGAGCAATTCTCTACAGTGTTGACATTTATATTGTTGTGGATAATTAGTAGTTTTCTGCGTTAAGCCGATGTATTTTTGGGATTGTGGATTGATCAATAGACATCTGATGCCAAAGAATATAGGGACAATTGATTAATTAATTGTCCCTACACTGGTTTGGCAGCATATTTAAATTCGGTCGCTGTCGAATGGTGATAGATGACTTGGTTTTGCCGTTTGTCTATCCCTTTGGTGAAGACCAGCCACTATTGGCTCCTTTGGACTTGTTAAGATTGGAGGATAAGTTTGACAGCTGTACTCAAATCCTGAACAATTAAGTCAGGCTGGTAAATTTCTAATTGAGTGCGATCGCGAATCCCAGACTCTACAGCCATCACCTTAATACCGTGTTTTTTCGCCGCCGTAATATCTGCTTCTGTATCCCCAACCATCCAAGTATCAGATGCTTTGGGAAGTTCTGCTAATGCCCGTTCCATCAACAAGGGCTTATCTTCAATGTCACTGGTTTTAACATAGTCGTTTTCCAAGCAATAACAGCGATTTTCGGGGAAAAAATTGCCCAAGTCGTATTTTTTTACAGCATAATCTAATTCCTTCACCCGACGCATTGTCATCACAGCCAAATCAATTCCCGCCTGTTGAACTTTTAACAGTGCCTCTACAGCACCGGGAATGAGGCTATCATGCTGAAAATAAGTATCTGTGTGTACTGTTTTTCGCCGCAACTGGGCAAATTCTTGGGCTTGTGTCGCATCTAAACCAGAGTTTAAGGCAATTTGCCTTTCTGGGACACGCGATCGCTTGAATTGCCAAAATTCAGCTTTGTTAAGTTGTTGTACAGATTGTTCGGGATAGCGGATTTTCTCCAAACAAAATTGATAAACACGGTAATAACGTTCAGAGACATCCATAATCGGACCGTCGAAGTCCGTGATTAGTCTTAGCATCGGCGGAATTTGTGAACTTTTATGACAATTATCTCATTGGTTATTGCAAAGTACCCCGTTTAATTTGCTCACTTTCAATGGCCTCAAATAAAGCCCGAAAATTACCTTCCCCAAAACCTTTAGCTTGATAACGTCGTTCAATAAATTCAAAGAAAAAAGTCGGTTGTCCAAAAATCGGCTGAGTAAAAATTTGTAGTAAGACTGCATCTTCAGCATTTTCTTTCCAGTCCACCAAAATTTCTTGTTGAGCGATCGCCTCAAGTTCCAGCACTGAGAGAGGGAATCCTGGGCGCTGTTGAATTTGTGTGTAGTAAGTTTGGGGAACCGAGAGTAAAGATAAACCACGGGCGCGAAATTGCGCGATCGCACTAATTAAATTAGGAGTCCCTAAAGCAATGTGTTGAATTCCTGACCCCCGATTCACATCCAGAAACTCTTGTATTTGGGAATTGGGAGAAGCTGGCTCATTAATCGGTAATTGTACGCCACCGTTACGGGAAACCATGACTTGGCTATATAAAGCTGAACGGTCGGTTTGAATTTTAAAACTCTGCTGGGGTTGAAAATTGAGAATTTTTTCGTACCAAGCAACAGCCGAATCTAACTCACCCACCGCTACATTTAGCACTATGTGATCTATACCACTAAAAGTATGATCTGTTGTTTGTGGTGCATCATCCGTTGTCATTCCTGAACTTTCAATCAACGTATGAGACAACCCACCCCAAGCGGCAATTTTGCCACACCTACGGAAGACATTACCAAACTGCTTTAACTGCATGGGTTGGATAACAGTAGCTCCGTGTATTTTAGCGAGTGCGATCGCTCCTTCCACATCTTCCATCACAAAAGCGACATCTGCTACACCTGGTGGATGTTGGCACAGAAACGCCGTCACCGGACTCGTTGGTAATAAAGCTGAAGACAGCAAAAAACAAACGATACCATTGCTCACTACTTCCGTACAAGTGTGAACCGAACTGATGCTACTATCTACTGCTGTAAACCCAAGGTGGTGTACAAACCAATCCCGCCAGATTTTGGCATCTTCGACATAGAAATGAACGTGATCTATCTTCATAAATCCTGAGAATCCAGCCCAACAGCTTAACTATCTATAATTTTTACTTTTTTGCTAGATTATCAAGTTTTTCTGTATTAATCATATATAGCATTTCCTTGTCTATGGTAAATTGATTCTTTGTGTTTGTAGAGACTTAATTCATTGCGTCTACTATATTCAGTAGGGAGAGAATGAGAATTTAACGTAAAGCGACTTGCCATGATTTCCCGTTTTTCTTCAGGTTAAAAGATTTACACGACTGTAAAAATTTTAGAAAATTACCATTCAAATTTAAAGATTTAATTTGCTCAGTTATCGGTTGACCATAGCGCTGATTAAATCCAGTACCCAACAGGCTAATATCAATGTAGCTTGCAGGAGATTTTATCGTTAACTCCTGGAGAATAGCCTTGAGTGCTTTTTCTAAATCGGCTGCGGAATTAATACTAGATAATAAGGAAGATTTATTCTGACTACTTAATAAAGTATTTTCTGTACTATTTATTGGTGGTGACTGATTAATTTGAAATAGTGTTATGTATAATTCCGAAGTTACATTAACTTGGTGAACCGCAAAATCAACCGGATAGTTAGTAAAAATATCTCTCGCTTTTTTACCAGGTAAATGCTGAGAAACTACTTGAGTTATAGTCAAATTATATTTAGTTTTATAAATTTTAGAAAGAACAGAAAGTTTAACCCAATAAATTTTATTTTGTTTTTGTTCTGCTTGGATTAACTGTTTAATTTGTTGAATAAAAACTTCAATTGTGGGAATCTCAGGAGTAAAATTGGGAAATTGTGTGATGGGTTTTCCTGTAGCGCTATTCAATACTATCAGGATTTCTTCTTTTTTAATAGCTTGATAAACTATTAGTCCATTTTGCTGAAGATGGTTGCACAGATTAGTCATCACTTTATCTGACGAACAAACTATAACTTCCTTAGCATTAGCATAACGTTCATGAACTGAGGAACCCAGCGCAATCATTTTACCATCAGCATTATCCTTACCGACAGGAACGTGAATTAGTTCGTATCCACGCTGATGTAACTCTTCATCTCGTTTACCCATTTTAGACCAATTAGCAAAGGCAATTTTGACTTGCAGGGGATAGGTGGAAACTGTTGTTAAAAACTGTTCCATTTTAGTGTCGAGTTGTAAATTTTCTGCATCTAGCAATAAAATAGCGATCGCTGGAGGAGAAAAAGAGCTTTTTAGAGGCTCAAACATATCTTGATTCTTGAATTCAATGAGATTTAACGCTGCGATTGATTTATGAATTGTTACTTCTAAATTATGAAAGACTGGCGAAGTAAAAAAATTGGCACTACAACCAGCCCCAAGTATTCTTTAATCATTGGTATCAGTGTAGCATTATCCGCCAAATTACTGATTTTTTTGTTTGATTCAGATTGTTTCCAGTAAAAACTTCGGTAATTGACCTT
>NZ_JAYGHH010000003.1:260517-282847 GCF_034931045.1 Nodularia sp. UHCC 0506 | reverse complement strand
GATGTGAGTAAGTTGATTGCAGAGTTATTAATTCAACAAATCAAAGCTTATTTAGCAGGTTTGATTAATAACCATCTTGAAGAATTTCCACAAGATATAGATTCAGAAGAAGTTTCTGAATTATTGCAGATACTTGAGAGTATAAAGGTAGAAAATATAATTGGAAGAAATTTTGACCTAAGTAAGCAATTTAATTTAGATGCTTATGTGAAAAGCTTCGATAAAAATAAAAATATAAATATTCCATTTTCGCAACAAAAATTAAAACAAATCATTGAGGTCAATAAACAAGATTTAATAAATAAAACTTATAACTCATTTTACAAGAAAGTTAACAGCAAAAAGCAAACTTTTATAATTTTAGACATACCTGATAAGTTACTACCAGAGTTTGAAGATTATCTTGCATCTGGTAAATCAATTGAAATTATTCCAGGTTCTAATGGTAGAGAGCAAAGAAATCAGCAATTATTACAAAATAGAATTAATCCAAGTGAAAGATTAGCAAGAAAAGCGTCAGATTTATCTCAAGGTAAATGTCAAGCAATTCATGGATTAGGAACGGATGCGTTAGAAGAATATGGACTTCCACTACACGTTGATGACCAATGGCTTAATAAAATAGGTAAAATCTTAGAAAAAGAGGCGAGTCTTAGCAAAGAAGAAACGGGAGCTAGTAACCTTTATGTTGCTTTAGGTTTACTACAATATACAGAACGAGGAAAAACAATTCCCAAACTAGCACCTTTATTTTTATACCCTATTAACTTAAACGTTAATCGCAGCAATTATCGAGTTAGTTTTAGCTTAGGAGATAATGACCCATTAGGGAATGTAACTTTATTTGAAAAAATCCGTCAAGATTGTGGATTAGAACTGAACATTCTAGCCGAACCACCGGAAGACGAAAGTGGATTTGATATTACAAAAGCTTTCCAAGAAATTAGAAAAGTGATTGCAAATCAACCGGGATGGTTAGTAATAGATGCTGTAGTAATTACAACTTTCAGTTTTGGTAAGTTCTTGATGTGGAAAGATTTACAGGATAATACAGAGGTTTTGTTAAAAAATCCCTTGGTTCAACATATTGCTATGGGAGGAAGAGAACCTCTGGCTGACCCTGTGGGAGAAATACAACCCCATAAATTAGATACTGTTCCCTTGTCAGAACTACCAATGGTAGTTGATGCTGATTCCTCTCAGCTTTCTGCTGTTTACGCAGCATTGAAAGGACGTAGTTTTGTACTTCAAGGACCTCCAGGAACAGGAAAATCACAAACTATTACTAATTTAATTGCTGCTTTTCTCGCTCAAGGTAAATCAGTTTTATTTGTAGCTGAAAAAATGACAGCTTTGGAGGTTGTGCAACGTCGCTTAAATCAAATAAGATTAGGTGATTTTTGTTTAGAACTTCATAGTGATAAAGCTAACCGTAAACAAGTTATTAGTTCTTTAGTGACATCTCTAAATCAAGAGCGCTTATCTAATGTTCCTTGGGCGGAAATGCTGAAAGAAGTAGAAGAAGTTAAACAACATCTTGCAGCTTATCCTCAAGTATTGCATCATCAGTATCCTCTTGGTAATTCTATCTATGAAGTTTTAGGACAATTAACACATCTAGAAAATGTTGAATTTATAAATTTACCAGGAATAGATATAGATAATTTAACTCAAACACAGTTAAAACATTTACATAATTTACTGGATAAATATGTGAATCGGGCTAAAAATGTTGGTTCTATTGATCAAAATTCCTGGAATATTAGTAATTGTTGTGAATTAAGTTTATCACTTCAAGATGAAATTAGTAATTTTCTTAATCAACTAAAATCAGAAATATCTCATTTAGAAAAAGAATTGACCTCATTTTTGGCAAGTTTATCTATAAATATTAAACCTTCTTTAAATTTGCTACGACAACTACCCCAAATAGGGGTTGATTTAGCTGGTGGTGGAATTCATGTTGCAGCTTTTGATAGAGAGAAGTGGTTAAAAATTTATCAATTTACTAATGGTTTTTTAAGCTCATCACGTCAGATTTCAAAACATCGGACTCAATTAGCACAACATTGGAATGAGCAAATATATACCACCGATTTAGAGAACCAGTTAAAAACTTTTGAAAAAGTCCAGAAATCTTTTCCTTTATTCCGGTGGGTTTTACAAATTCTTCCCCGTTTCTCTCTTCGTTCATTTGCTAAAGGTAAGCTACCTGACAATGCAAAAATTATTAAAGATTTGCAATTAGCTTTAGAATTAAAAAAACTAAATCAAAATCTTCAACAGCAAAAACCCAAACTTGATAAATTATTTGCTCCTGTTTGAAAACCAGATTATAACAATCTTAGCGAATTACAAGCATTAATAGAAAGAAGCCATCGGTTTTACAACTTTGCTCTCACGCTTGATGATGAATTTATTCAGCAGTTGAAATCAAGAACTACAGAAAAAGTGATTCATTATCCAGAATTGCAAGATAAAACAGATAAATTGATTCAGAGTGTGAATGATTTAAAATCAATATTAAATCAATTTATGGAAAAAATTCAGGCTGAAAAGGAAATTATTGATAGTTCCAGCCAGGATTTTATTACCCAGTTAGATAACTTACAGCACTTCCGGCAGCTATGAGGTACATCCCCAAAGCTGAAAGCTATGATAGGAGAGGGACAAGGAGAAAACTGTATTGCATAATAGCCGGAAGCGCTGTAGTTACTCACCTGAGTGTTCATAAATCAGATTTTCAAATTTGGTGTCTTTATAATCAAGTTTGCTCTGAGTTAACACAAAATCATCTTACCCCATTAGTAGAAGCACATCGTCAGGGAGAGATTGAGTTAGAAGATATTCACAAGGTTTTATCTCAATCTATTCTGCGCCCTTGGTTTGTGAAAAATTTTGATACTCAACCCGCATTATGTAATTTTGAAGGTGAAGAACAACGTCAAAAAATAGACAAGTTTCGTCAACTACAAAAGCAATATTTTCAACTTTGCCGAGATTTTATCCGGTCTACTTTAGCAGAAAAGCTGCCGGGAAACAATGTAGTTTTTGCAGGTTCTGAAATAGGGACACTTAAAAAAGAAAATCAGAAACAAAAAGGACATATCTCTATTAGGTCTTTATTTAATAAAATCCCCAATCTTTTACCAAGATTAAAACCTTGTTTTTTGATGAGTCCTTTATCTGTGGCTCAATATTTACCTGCTGATGGTACACAGTTTGATTTAGTTGTATTTGATGAAGCATCCCAATTAGAAACACACGAATCAATTGGTGCGATCGCTAGAGGAAAACAAGTTATCATAGTTGGTGACTCTAAACAAATGCCACCGACTAAATCATTTACTAGAACTGATAGCGATTCTATTCCTGATGAAGATGATCTAGTGGATTTAGAGAGTTTACTTGATGAAGCGATCGCTAGTCAATTTCCTGAGCAAATGCTGCAATGGCATTATCGCAGTCGCCATGAAACTTTAATTGATTTTAGTAATAAAAATTATTACGACGGTAAATTGAATATTTTTCCAGCCGCAAACAGTTTTAGTCCTGAATTGGGTTTAAAATGGCATCATATTCCTGATGGATTTTATCAAACAGGAGAAAGAACAAATAGAAGAGAAGCCGAAGCATTAGTAGAATTCTTAGTGCGACAATTACAAACTTATCAAAGAGATAAACGTACTTTTGGCGTAATTACATTTAGTATGCCACAAAAAGTGTTAATTAACGAATTATTAGATGAAGCTCGCCGTACTTACCCAGACATTGAACCTCATTTTGATAAAGAGTTTAGTGAAAGAGTATTTATCAAAAACCTGGAAAATGTGCAGGGAGATGAAAGAGATGAAATTATCTTTAGTATTTGCTATGCTCCCACTCAAAATGGTCAGATGTCCATGCGATTTGGTAATTTAAACAATGCTGGTGGAGAAAGACGACTCAATGTTGCTGTTACTCGTGTGCGTTTATCTCTACGGATTTTTTCAACCATTACAGGGTCTCAAATTGACTTGAACCGTACCAATGCAATTGGAGCCAGTCACCTCAAAGATTTTTTGGAATTTGCGGAAAAATCAGGTACACCAAAAGCCACTCAATTTTTAAGAACTAATGACTTTGATAGTGATATAGAAAAAGAAATTTATCAAGCCTTGGTGAATATGGGCTATACCGTTAATTGTAAAATTGGTTGTGGAGATTATCGCATTGATTTAGCCGTAATTCATCCCCGTCAACCAGGGGTTTATATGCTTGGGATTGAAACTGATGGGAAAACTTATCAATCAGCCGCTACTGTGCAAGATCGTGAACTTGTGAGACCATCTGTATTAGCAAGTTTAAATTGGCGCATACATCGGATTTGGTCACTCGATTGGCGATTGAAACGTGAGCAAGAATTAGCAAGATTAAAACAAACTTTAGAAACCGCAATTCAAGAATTTAGTCAAGTAGAGATTGATTTACCCTTAATATCCTCTTCAAGTTCGATAAGTAATGTTAAAACTAATAAATCTCAACCAGATAAATTGCTCATATCTAATGTGAAACAAGCAGAATTATCAGAAATTATCCAACCAAATGAAACAGCTTTAATCAAATCTAGCCATGTCAAGACAACACCAGCAGAAAGTAATAATATTCCTAGTCATATTATCCCTTATCAAATAGCAGAATTAAAGGTTGTAACTACAGATAACCAATTAATTTATAATAATGAATCCATACCGTTAATCAAAGAAAAAATATTATCTGTAGCAGCAGTTGAAGCCCCGATTTTAATTGTAGATATTGTCCGGGCTGTATCTCAATGTTGGTCGTTTAATATGGTTTCAAAAAAACTCACTAACTGTATTACTGAACAAGTAAAGCAACTTGTTAATCAAAAACAATTATGGTGTGAGCAGGATTTTATCTGGACTTCAAAAGAACAATGGCAAAATTGGCAGTTTGTCAGACAACCAGTTGACAATAAAAAGCGCAAAATTGAACAAATACCAGTAGAAGAACTAGCAGTAGCAACCAAGTGGATTATATCTCAGTCTCTTTCAATTGGAGAGGAAGACCTTTATAAAGCAATTGCATCTTTATTTAGCTTGGGTAGATTAAATGATCAAACTAGATTAAAAATGAGTGAAAGTGTGACTTTAGTATGTAATCAAGGCAAAGCTAAACGTGATTCTTCTAGAGTAGTCTGGATAAATTAATCCACAATCAATATGAATAAATCATGATGGTTTGTAGTTGTGCTGGAGTGTTAAAGCGCAACTACGAGGGAATTCGACAAATTACCCCATATCTGTGTTAAACAAACTCAGTTATTTTTTTTCACTTCTCGTAGTGACAGGTAACATATATCATGGGCGCTGAATGTTCCGCTTTGTGGAATCAGCTATCCATTGCATACCGTTACCCCAAATACCCGTGGCGCAAGTTGTCTTAGAAAATATCTATAAAAGTTTTCCCCAACGCAAGGGGGAAAGTGTGGCTTCTCCAACCTCTCCTAGCGATCGCCAAAAAAATGATCCAACTCCAGAAACAGACATTATTACTGTTTTACGGCGCATTAACCTCACTATCGCCGATGGTGAATTTATGGTTTTGGTGGGGCCTTCTGGTTGTGGTAAAAGCACTCTACTGCGGTTAATTGCGGGGTTAGAAACCATGACAGGAGGAAATATTACTGTAGGCGATCGCCTCATCAATGACCTACCTCCCAAAGAACGAGACATTGCAATGGTGTTTCAAAATTACGCCCTCTATCCTCACATGACGGTGTATGACAACATCGCCTTTGGACTGCGTAGACGGGAATTAGAAAATCGGGAAACTCAGGACTCTTCACTTCCGGATTGGGCGAAAAATCTGCTGGTGGGTGTCACCAGAAAGTTACCTAAAGGACTGCGTTACATTTCTGACAAAGAAAAACAAGTAGACCAGCAAGTAAGAAATGTGGCGCAATTATTGCAAATGGAAACCTTGCTGAATCGCTTACCCAAGCAGCTATCTGGGGGACAAAGACAACGGGTAGCATTAGGAAGAGCGATCGCCCGTGATCCTCAAGTATTTTTAATGGATGAACCCCTTTCTAACTTGGATGCGAAACTCCGCGCCGAAACTCGCGCCCAAATTGTCAAATTGCAGCGTCAACTAGGAACCACGACGATTTACGTTACCCACGACCAAACCGAAGCCATGACAATGGGCGATCGCATAGCCATTATGAATCAAGGTCAAATTCAGCAAGTAGCCTCTCCATTAGAACTTTATAACCGCCCCGCTAACCGTTTTGTTGCCGAATTTATTGGTTCACCACCGATGAATTTTATTCCTGTAACATTTCATGCACCGTTGTTAATTACCCATAATAATTTCCGTCTTACCCTCCCAGAAACTTGGGAAACAGCGCTGCGAAAATACGATAAGCAAACCATTATTTTAGGTATGCGCCCAGAACACTTAATTTTGAGCGTACCTGCGACCAAAAATTTACCCGTAAAAGTAGATTTAGTAGAAAATCTAGGTAATGATTCTTTCCTATCTGTGAGAATTTCAGAACCAGAATCTCAAATTATTCATACAGATAATTATCTCCAAGTACGAATTCCACCAGATAGATTAGTCAGTTTTGGTGAGCAATTATGGTTATCATTAAATCCCGAAAAACTGCACTTTTTTGACCCTCAAACAGAGTTGGCAATATTTCCCAGAAATTAATCGGCTGCGAGTGTAATGGTGGAATCAATTTTGTTGAATCAGTCGCGGTTGTTACCTGTGGCGACTTGTTTACAAGGTGAATATGGTTTAAATGGTATTGTGATTGGCGTTCCCTGTCGTTTGGGTTGCGGTGGAGTTGAGAAGATTTCGGAATTGTCTCTCACCGATGGGGAAAGAGAAGATTTGCAGATTTTGGCGGAATCTGTGCGGGATAATATTAATCGGGCGCAGGAAATTTTGGCGATGCAATAATCATTTTACTGATAAAAGCGACAAAAATTTGCCGCTTTATTACTCTTGGAAAGATATAAATCAGCCTGAAAAATGAAGTGTTTCTCTTTTTTTGACAGATTAATTTTCTGTTTAAGCAAATAATACAAGATATTCTTCTATGAATATTTCTGGTTTCAGCGAAGAATTATTCAGTAAGTCCTCACATTTAATAACAAGTTCATCGTTAGGGACATTTGATTCGCATAGTTCTTCGAGTAAAATTCTGGTATCAGTAATAAGCTGATTTAACTTATTTTGTGTTAATGCTTTGGAATCATCATTAATTACGATAGCTTTGGTTGTATTAATGTTTTGATGAACAGATACAGCTATATGTTGGTAATTAGGATACTCTTTCTTAAACCATTCTACAGATGTTAATAATTGACCAAAATTATCCTTATTTAAAGGATTTTGCGGATACTTACGGCTTTTTGCTTCGATAACTAATCCTAAATTTTCGTTTAGCAACCAAAGAACATCAGGACCAATACCATAAATCTTTTCTGGCCTTTCTGCACAAAAACCGAGCGTAGATCCAAGTCTCTCCAATCCTTGCTCAAACTGATTAGCAGATGACTCTGGAACTAATTGCGAAACCTCTTGATTAAACCATCCCAAGTAACCTCTTTTTAAGCCTTTATAGCTGATAATTTGATTAACAATTGCTTCAGCTTGCTTACCTGGTGTTGTCAGTTGAACGTATGGTGGAATGATTTGAGGGCGTAATAAACTGGAATTATCTGCATATGCTTGCTGCTGATATCTCTGAGATAGATCAGTTCTTCCCCAGTAATGTGCAGCACGAGCGGTTAATTGCTTTAACCAACCTCTACTTTTTAAGTCAACTTGTTCTGTATTTTGCCAGTAACCTTCTAATTTAGAAATTGCTTTATCAAAGTAACCTGTACGTATTAACTGGAATGCTTTTCTTTCTATGTTCGCTTGACTTAATGGGCTTTGTTCTTGTTCAATAGATTCTGTCAGATCAGCTAAAGACTTTGCATGATATTCAATCCAATCAATATCACGAGCTAAACACTTCATGATAGTTTCATGTAGGTCTTTTTTATTAACTATGCTCTTACTGATTTCTTGCCCCATTTGAAACTGAGCGCGTGTAATCTTAGTCAAGAATTGTTCACAACGTCCTAGCCATGCAGCAATATCATTGCCTGTTAAAATTACTACACAATAGTCACCTGCTCCTCGCGCACCTCTTCCCATACCTTGCTCAATACGTTGAGCTAAAGCACTACTAAGTTCAGAAGCACCTGCAAATGTATTTGCTCTATGTTGTTCGTATTCACTACTACCAAAAGGTAATCCCGAAATAATCAATAATCTACAACTAGAATTAGACAGGTCTATTCCATCATAACGATTAGCAAAAACAAATGGACCGTGTGATTTACCGTCCTGAAGTTCCTTAACATAAATAGCTACTTTCTCTGTTGAATCAGGGAATTTTGCAACATTTGTCCATAATTTAGCAATTTTATCAGATGAAACTAGAATTACTGTTCCTTCTTTTTGTTCCTCAGCCATCCATTTAGCCATATTCTGGAGAATCTGCTGCATATTCTCCATAGGAGACATCAGTTCTGGAGCGAGAATCATTCTTTCACTTACACCAGCTAATGAGTTTGATGTAATAGGCTTGGCTACTGAAGCATAATCAGCATCAAATGTGCGAATAATGGCGCTATCATCACTTATAGTTGCCGACATAAAAATACGATGTGGGCAATCTATAAAGGTTGGTATCAAGTCTACCAATGGAAAAATAGGTGTAATAACAAAAGCTTTTCGGCTAATCAAGCAATGACAATAATCAAAATTATCACGCAGGAGTGTCCAAACAAAAGGATAAGAATCTGATTGAGTACGTAAAAATCCGCGTATTTGAGATGATTTGGCTTGCCAACTCCAATAGGGTACTTCTAAAATTCCACTGTCTATACCGCTGACGATATCATCAAAAGTTCCTGCTTTTCCTAGTGTGTTGAAATCATTACGGAATATATTTGTTAGGTAGTTGTAATTATCCTGAGCTTCTTCTTCTCTTTCCACCTTTAATGTAAACTGCTGACGTATTGTAGAAAAAGCTACATGAGCATCATCTAGTATGATTGCTCCTAGCGAAATAGGTATTCTACTGCTATCACGAACTCCAAATTTACTACGACCATTAAATAGAACTTGGTAGTTGCAAATGAGAACTTTTTTAGCTGCTAAGAAGTCTTCTGGAAAATTCGCGTTACTATCGTAAGCTACTGCTGGAATACTATATTCTTTAGCTTTGTCTAAAGTCTGTTGAACAATCTGATTTGTTGGTGATAGATAGATTACTGGCTGACGGTGTTCATTTAAGATTGACTGGGCAATAAGTAAAGCAACAAGGGTTTTTCCACCTCCCGTATGTAACTTTATTACAATATCGCGCTCTTTTCTGCGTTCAAACCATTCTTTTAATACCTGGTCTTGGCTGGTGTAAAGGTCATTTATACCTGGTGGCTTTGGTAAGCGTCGAAAAATCTCGGTCGGTTCTATAACAACTTGCTGATTTTGAGAGGCCAGCAATTTCTTAAAATCTACCATTTTAGCTCAAGCCTTTAGATGTACAACTACTTTACTTATAGTAGCTAATACAAGTCAGTAACAGTAGAGGCTTTAGTTTAAAAAGTATCTCTTTTATCTACTATGCTTTCTTAAGTACGTAATTTTCGTGTTGTGATAGTCAATACAAGCAGTAAGTATACGTTGGTTAACAAAATTACTTTAGCCCTCACAGGCTATTTAGGAAGAGAAAAAGGAAAAGATTGGAAAAGCGATCGCTTTTACTTCTTACGCGACTTACCAACCACCGCCAAATAACACAATTCTCTTACCTCTGCGTTCTCTGCGCCTCTGCGGTTCCTTAAATCTTATAAAAATACCCTGAATCATATTGTGCCAGTTGTTCCTGTTTCATTCAGTCCAAAAACGTAATGTATGGCATCTGGGTACTTTTGCAAGGCTTTTTTATGAGCTTGTTCTTTATCTTCATCAATGAAATAATCACCACTATTTGGGTCTATCGCAATATACCAGCCATAGTGTTCTGTAATTAAATCAGGACACACGCGATCAAATACAGCACGACGACGGCGATAAACTACTTCATCTTCAGCTTTACGTCTAGCCCGTTCCTCTGGTGTTGAAGTCAGTTCAGGAAAAATTCTTCCTCGTCGTAGGGATAGTTTCGGCGTTGATTGCGTCACTTGATTAACCCTCATGATCAAGACTGCTTTAACTCAATTTTATGCTAATAACATCTTTATTTCTTAACTTATGAATAGAAAGATCCCCGACTTCTTCAAGAAGTCGGGGATCTGAGTCTCTCGTGTTTGCAAATCAGATAATATTGCTATATTCCTGCCAACAATTGACTAACACAAAGTGGTTTTTCAGCTAAAACTAATTAACCCGCAGAAACTTTTAAACTACCAGGTTTACCCAGTTCGCCTTGTAAGATCACACCGCGCTGATTGGCGTGTAAATGGCGCAAAATCTTGTAAATTGCCTCAACTTGATCAGATGCACCCGCTTTTTGGGCGACTTCTTCCAAAGAAAGGGCGGTTTTTTCCTTTTGCAATACAGCCACTACTTTTGATTGCAAGTCAAGAATAGCCGCAGCAGCTTTTTTACCAGCTTCTACCCCTGGTTGATGGTAGGCGTTGATATTTACCAAACTGGCGTATAAACCAACAGCCCGTTCATACAAAGCGATTAACGCCCCCACAGTTTTAGGATTGACTTGGGGAATAGTCACTGTAATCGAATCGCGCTGATTTTCGTAAAGTGCTTGTCGAGTTCCTAAGAGAAAACCAGATAGAAAATCTCCTGAAGTTACTCCAGGTTCAATTTCTAAAGATTTACCCTGACGGTCTTCTAAAACTTCGATGAAGGTAGCAAAGAAATTGGGGATACCCTCACGTAATTGCTGCACGTAAGCGTGTTGGTCTGTAGAACCTTTGTTACCGTAAACGGCGATACCTTGATAAACAGTATTGCCATCTAGGTCTTTTTCTTTACCTAAAGATTCCATTACCAGCTGTTGCAAATACCGACTAAACAACAGCAAGCTGTCCTTATAAGGTAGGACAACCATATCTTTTTCACCCTTACCATTCCCGGAAAAATACCAAGACAAAGCTAACAAAGCCGCCGGGTTATTTTCCAAATTGGGAACGCGGGTAGCATCATCCATTTCTTTCGCACCTTCTATCATGGCGCGAATGTCAATACCTTGTAATGCGGCTGGTACTAGTCCCACAGCAGATAATTCTGAGGTGCGTCCTCCTACCCAGTCATACATGGGAAATCTCGCCAGCCAGTCTTCTTTTTGTGCCACTTTATCCAAGTTGCTGTCAACGCTAGTAATGGCCACAGCGTGTTTAGCAAAGTCTAAATTCTGACCAGAGTATGCGGCTTTAACTTCAATCATGCCATTACGGGGTTCTGGTGTGCCTCCAGATTTGGAGATCACTAAAACCAATGTGCTGGATAGATTGTTTCGCAGTTGATTGAGAATGCGGTCAATTCCTGCGGGGTCACTATTGTCGATAAAGTGAATTTTTAGAGAAGGAAAATCAGGCGCAAGGGCTTCTGCAACAAATTCCGGCCCCAGTGCAGAACCACCAATACCAATGGATATTATATCGGTAAAGCGGCTGGCTTTAGGTGGATGAATACCACCTGTGTGGACTTTTTCTGCAAAGGCTTCGATTTGTTCTAGAGTTTGGACTATCTCTTGTGTCAATTCTGGAGTGGGTGCCAAATCAGGATTTCGCAGCCAGTAATGTCCCACCATGCGGTTTTCGTCAGGATTTGCGATCGCACCCTTTTCTAATTCCGCCATATCCGCAAACGCTTTGTCAAACTTCGGCCGCAACGATTCCACGAAAGTGTGATCAAAACCCATCCGACTGATATCAAGGTAAAGTCCTAATCCCTCGTGGAAATATAACCAGTTTTGGTATCGTTGCCAAAGTGCCTTTACATCCATAGGGAAATCTCAAATAAAGTATTGCTTCAAAAACCAGTTTAATGTAAGGTTAGAGCCATCCCTGCCTAGCCTTATACAGTTTTAAGTGTTGGCTATTGAGCATCAGTCACAGACTTGTCAATAATTTAACAGTTATCACTCAATTTAAACCTCTGGCATAGGTAAGACCCGGAGGAATTTGACAATTTCACCCCTAATTTCTATGCCAATTAGATAATTATCGATAGTGAAACGGTGAAAAATTCCCTCATTATCAAGGCATCGCAGTTCTGGGAGAGTATGCAGAGGCATATTTTCGGTAAACTCGGAAAAAACAAAATCGTATACCCGTTGGTAGACAATCGGTTCTAAATTCTTCAGGTCTACCAAAAAAGACCTGGCATAGCGCATTTCCAAACTCACTAGACATTACCTTAACAAAACTTTAGGTCTACTGACATCAGATCGAAAGCGCTCCTAATTTAGAAATACGCTAACATTCGCATCGCTTCTTCATGGGTTAAAATATCCCACGGTTGTTGCATTCGCTTGGCTTGTTGTATTGCCTGTGACATATAAGAGTCACAATGCAAAGCATAAAGAGTATTCCAGGCACTTTGCAATTCTTCATCATCTAATTGCTCGATTAAGTGATGAATTCTGATTCTCAGCAAGTTCATAATAACGATAACATTTACCCAAAATACCAAATTATTATATTATTCCCAAAAATCAACAAAGTTTAACGACAGGATAAGATTATCCTGGAGCTACACCCACTTTAGGGGAATGGAGAATCTAAATTTAAATCAGTATGGTTGAATATCTCATCTTTTTAGCAATTTCTACCACAATCTTCGCTCTCTTTGGTTTAGGACTCAATTTGCAGTGGGGCTATACAGGGTTAATTAACTTTGGTCATATTGCTTTTATGACTCTGGGCGCTTATACCACAGTGTTGTTAAGCCTTCAGGAAATTCCCCTACTGGTGTCAGCAGTGATTGGGGCAATGGTAGCAGCTTTGTTGGGTTTAATTATTGGTTTTGCAACTTTGCGTCTCCGGGAAGATTATCTGGCTATTGTCACTATTGGGGTAGGCGAATTAATTCGTTTGGTGGTGAACAATCAAGAATTACCTGTTAAGGATACCTGGATATCTGGGGCTTTTGGTGTCCAAAGTTATCCGATACCGTTATCAACAGCACCTAATTTGTTGATCAGAATGGTGATGATAGGATCGCTGACACTGCTGGCTGGTATTACTTTGTTTGCGTTGTGGCGATGGATTCTTACCGCCCAAAAAACTCTGGTGGCTGATTCGGGTAAAAGAATCAGTAACAAGCAAGAATTAATTTCCCGCTTGGGAGTCGGAATTATTTTGGCTTTATTAACAGTCGCAGTTTATATTTCCGGCGTTATTGGCTTGTATGACTATAAACCAAAAGCAGGTTTGATGTTATTGGCGCTGTTGGTATTAGGGATTGTTTTTTGGCGGTTAGAAATTCTGGTGCGATCGCCTTGGGGTCGTGTGCTAAAAGCTATCCGTGAGGATGAAGAAGTACCCAAGGCAATGGGTAAAAATGTTTTTTGGTATAAAGTACAATCACTGATGTTAGGAGGTGCGATCGCCGGGATTGCTGGGGCTTTCTTCGCTTGGCAACTTAGCGCCATTTATCCCGATAATTTCCAACCACAACTGACCTTTGACGCTTGGATAATGGTCATTTTAGGCGGTTCAGGGAATAACATTGGCACAATCTTAGGTGCAGTAATTTTCTTTACTTATGATGCCACGACTAGAGAATTTTTACCGAAAATTTTTACAAATTTATCTTCTGATCAATTAGGTGCATTTCGCATCATGGTTATCGGTCTAATCTTAATGATCCTAATGGTTTGGCGGCCTCAAGGGATTTTAGGCAAAAAGGAGGAACTGACTCTTGGTAAGTGATTGGTCATTTGTCATTGGGAAAAAGCCTCTAAGTAAAAATAAAAACAACTGTAATGAATTTTTATGCTAAATAAGCAGTTACCCCCACTTCCTTTGTTAGCCGCTACTGGACTTTGTAAAAGCTTTGGCGGTATTAAAGCAGTCCAAGATGCCAGTATAGAGGTGAATAAAGGTAGTATTACTGGTTTGATCGGCCCCAACGGGGCTGGTAAAACAACTTTGTTTAATCTCCTCTCTAACTTTATTCGTCCAGATAAAGGACGAGTAATTTTTGACGGTGAACCAATTCAGCAGTTACAACCATATCAAATTGCCCAGCAAGGATTAATTCGCACCTTTCAAGTAGCGCGGACTCTCTCACGGTTGTCAGTGTTAGATAATATGCTGCTGGCGGCGCAAAAACAAACCGGCGAAAATTTTTGGCAAGTGCAGTTACAACCGCACATTGTAGCTAAGGAAGAAAGGCAATTCAAAGAACAAGCAATGTTTTTATTAGAGTCTGTGGGATTAGCACAAAAAGCACATGAATATGCTGGTGGGTTGTCTGGTGGACAACGCAAGTTATTGGAAATGGGGCGGGCTTTAATGACCAATCCCAAGTTAATCTTATTAGATGAACCAGCCGCCGGGGTGAATCCCAAATTGATTGATGATATATGCGATCGCATTCTCAGATGGAACCGCCAAGACGGTATGACCTTCCTGATTATTGAACATAACATGGATGTGATTATGTCCTTATGCGATCGCGTTTGGGTCATGGCTGAAGGTCAGAATTTGGCTGAAGGAACCCCCACAGAAATTCAAAGCAATACCCAAGTTTTAGAAGCCTATTT
Organism: Nodularia sp. UHCC 0506; assembly: GCF_034931045.1. Taxonomy (NCBI): domain Bacteria; kingdom Bacillati; phylum Cyanobacteriota; class Cyanophyceae; order Nostocales; family Nodulariaceae; genus Nodularia; species Nodularia sp. UHCC 0506. The sequence goes on along the minus strand of NZ_JAYGHH010000003.1, from coordinate 268,038 downwards.
GGGAATTTAATAAAATCTTATTTCACACGTTGGTTATACGGTAACTTTGCCAATAACATTCCCATAGCACAAGTGTTACTTACTCCAGCAAATACTAAACCTGCGCCGACAAAGCCACTTAAAATCAAAAACCAAGGAGACACAAAAGCACCCAAAATAGTTCCCGTAAATACTAATGAACCAGCCACAATTTGCACTTGTCTCATTAAACTAATGGGAGCATCTTGATTAATTTTAGTGGGATAATTTAACTCTTTCCAGCCTGTAATACCCCCTTGGAGTTGGGCAAAATCCGAAAATCCCGCATTCATCAGTCTTTGTGCTGCTTGATTAGAGCGATTTCCCGACTGGCAATAAAGCACCACTTTAGTATGACGCTGAAAAGGTACTTGTTCTGGTTGGAATTGAGAAAGGGGTAAAAGTTTAGCACCTGGAATATGTTCTGCTGCATATTCAGAAGGTTCACGCACATCTATTAAATGCAGTTTTTCTGTTTTAGTCCATCCTTTGACAGTCGAAGCATCAATTAATTTTAACTTAGTATCTGGAGTCATATATTTGCTGTCAAAAAATTTTATTGTTAGATATCGGTGGTTAAATATTGATCAACTCATTTTCCACCTTTATTGAGTATATAACCATAAAGTAAAATAATCAATACTTTAAATCAAAGAGTTTAATCAGAGAGTAACGCTATCCTACAAAACTTGGTTTACTAGTACAGCACAGCATAAATAAACAACCCATTCCAAATCAATGAAACGCTTGTGCAGTCAGAATTACGAATTACGTAAAGCCCTGACGGGCATAGCTGCGCTTACCGCGTAGCGTTTCCGCAGGAAATATTACGAATTACGAATTACGCCTGGGTGTACTAAGTGTTTCTGAGGATAGCGCTAATCATAATTTTAGCTAAATTGCTCGCCAGCATCTAAATTAAATAACGTTTGCAGAGTTTGCATACAGTGTCGTCGAGCTTCAACATCCTGCTGCGCTCGTAACTGCACCATTGGATCATGTAAAATTTTATTCACAATACCTCTGGTTAAAGCCTCAATGACTTCTTGGTGTTTTTCGGCAAATTCCGAACCCAATCGAGACAAAGCTTTTTCTAATTCTTGTTCGCGGATTGTTTCTACTTTATTTCTCAGACAACTAATTGTCGAGACAGTTTCTAGCGATCGCCACCAAATATCAAAGGCTTCTACTTCTTCATCTAATAGCTTTTCGGCCTCCTGTGCCATCTTGCGACGACTTTCGTGATTTTGTGCCACCACAGCCTTCAAATCGTCCACATTAAAGGCTTGCACATTTACCAATTCATTGACATCGCTATGGACATTACGTGGCACAGAAATATCAAATAACATCAAAGAGCGATTAGACTCTAAAACTGGTTCTAATTTGGTGCGGTCAAGTATTGGTTCAGTTGCAGAAGTACTAGTAAATACTAAATCACTTTCGGTAATTACTGCTATCATTTCTGATAGAGTATGAGTATATATAGACTGATCGGGATAAAGTTTTGCCAACTGCTGGGCGCGTTCTTGAGAGCGATTGACAATGCTTATTTGTGTAGCGCCTTTAGAAATCAGGTGTTGTACCAACAAACGTGACATCTTACCAGCACCGATAATAGCAACTCGGCAAGCCGCTAAATTAGCTACCTTCATTTGTGCTAACTCCACAGCTGCCGAACTGATAGAAACAGCACCAGTACCAATGTTAGTTTCAGTCCGCACACGCTTGCCGGCTGTTAATGCTTGTTTAAATAATCGATTTAAAACTGTTTTTATACCATTATATTGCTGTCCCAGCTTGTGAGTATTTTTCACCTGAGCCAGAATTTGACCTTCCCCTAGCACTAAGCTATCTAACCCAGCAGCTACGCGCATAATATGCATCACGGCATCATCATGCAGCAACATAAACAAGTGTTGACGCAGAGGCTGTACAGATAATTTGCTGTGTTCAGAAAGAAACTGAGTAACTTCCCTGATGCCCTGCTCGGTTTCACTAGTAACTATGTAAATTTCCAAACGGTTGCAAGTGCTAAGGATGGCTACTTCGTCAATATGGGGATAGCTGCATAGATGAGCGATCGCACTTTCAGTTTGTGGTTCTGGAATACTCAGCTTTTCCCGGATTTCAACTGGGGCTGTTTTATGGCTTAACCCCACCACTGCAATATTCATTATTTATCGTTAATTGGTAATGGATTGTTGATGATGGATTGATTAATTGATGATTGTGGTTTAGATATCAGGGATAGAGTACCAGGGATGAAGAACGTTTTTTTCTCGTCCCCAGTAGGGGCGGGTTCACAGATATCATTGGAAATTAACGACAATATACTAAACCCGCCCGTACCACCCAATCCCTACGGCAAAAAGTTCAAAATCCCAAAATTAAAGCCTTTTGACTTTTGACTAACGCCCTGCGGTGCTAGTGCAATTGCAGATTCTTAGGCTCGTCAAACAAATGGATAGTATCAACAAAACGGGCTGTTTTAGACTGGTTGGAAATAACCAAACTTTGAGTCCTTGCACCACCGTTAAAGAAGCGGACACCTTCCATCAGAGTACCGGGAGTAATACCGCAAGCAGCAAATAGGACAGTTTCGCCAGAGGCTAATTCGTTAGCATCGTAAACCTTATCAGGGTCATTGATGCCCATTTCCTTCAACCGTGCTAGATTACCTTCTCTGCTTTCGCCAATCAAGCCTGTTTGCACCACAGCCGGATCATAAATCAGTTGTCCTTGGAAATGTCCTCCCAGGCAGCGCATAGCCGCAGCCGAGATCACTCCTTCTGGTGCAGCACCGATACCCATCAAAGCGTGGATATTAGTCCCACCAAAGGCGCAGGAAATAGCCGCAGAAACGTCACCATCACTGATTAATCGGACTCTTGCGCCGGCTGTGCGAATTTCCTGAATGAGTTCTTTGTGGCGGGGACGATCCATGACCACAACTACCAATTCTTCTATAGAACGGTTTAAGCACTCAGAGAGGATTTTGAGGTTTTCGGTAGCAGACTTGTTAATGTCTACTAAACCTTTGGCTGGGGCTGGTGCTGCTAGTTTCTTCATGTAGAAGTCAGGCGCAGCAAATAAACCACCTTTTTCAGAAATTGCCAAAACTGCCATTGAACCATTTTGACCGTAGGCCACCAAGTTTGTGCCTTCGCAGGGGTCAACAGCAATATCAATTTCAATTAGTTCATCAGGGTTACAGAAGTTTTTAGCATCTGGTTGGGTACAAATACCCACTTCTTCCCCAATGTAGAGCATGGGAGCTTCGTCGCGTTCGCCTTCACCAATCACAATGCGTCCACGCATATAGATTTTGTTCATCCGCTCCCGCATAGCTTCCACTGCTACTTGGTCAGCAATGTTCTTTTCGCCTTTGCCCATCCACTTTGAGGAAGCGATCGCCGCTTGCTCTACTACCTCAATAATCTCTAATCCAAGTGTATTTTCCACAGAGTCACCCTCTCAACTGCTTGACTTATGTCTTTTTATCTGGCTATTTCAGTCTTCAAGTCTACCAAAGGGCGGATACACGTGGGAAATACTATCTACTACCAGATGTGTTAAGTTTTGCTACTTAATGCCAATCATTCCCCACATAATGACAATTACCGTAATTTTTCCCCTATAAATACCGTCATACTTATATCCATTTTACTAGTATTGCAGTCAGGCGATCGCCGCAATTGGCTGATATAACAATGTTGTGTTAACTCCATCCCCGATCATTTACCCTAGAAATAATTAACAAAACTCCATCAGAAAAAATATGCTGAATTTTCTCAACTCCCTTTTTGGTCGTCATCCAGAACGGGTGAAAGCCAACGTAGAAATTTATACTTGGCAGACCTGCCCTTATTGCATCCGTGCCAAAATGTTGCTGTGGTGGAAAGGCGTAAATTTCACTGAGTATAAAATTGATGGTGACGAAGCAGCTAGAGCCAAAATGGCCGAACGTGCCAATAATCGCCGTTCAGTACCGCAGATTTTCATCAATAATCAGCACATTGGTGGTTGTGATGACCTTTATCAGCTAGATACAAAAGCTCAACTCGATTCTCTGTTAGCTGAGTGCCTTTATGAGTGCTGAGTGCTGAGTGCCTTTATGAGTGCTGAGTGCTGAGTGCCTTTATGAGTGCTGAGTGCTGAGTGCTGAGTGCTGAGTGAGTGCTGAGTGCTGAGTGAGGAAAGTTATGAGTGCCTTTATGAGTGCTGAGTGCTGATTCGCGGTAGTACAAACAATATTGCTTTAAATGGAAAAATGTCAATTGAATATCCAGAATATCTGATCCATCGACAATGGATGAGTCGCGCCATAGACTTAGCACAAATGGCAGGAGATGCCGGTGAAGTTCCTGTGGGGGCTGTGATTATTAACTCCAGTGGAAATTTGATTGCATCAGGCGAAAACCGCAAAGAACGTGATCAAGACCCCACAGCCCACGCAGAAATCCTAGCTTTGCGAGCTGCTGCTCAAAGTTTACATAATTGGCGCTTAAATCAATGCACCCTATATGTCACCTTAGAACCCTGCCCGATGTGTGCCGGAGCTATTGTGCAGGCACGTTTAAGAATGCTTATATATGGAGTAGACGACCCTAAAACCGGTTCAATTCGGACTGTTACCAATATCCCTGATGGTGCGGCTTCTAACCATCGCTTGCAAGTTATGGGAGGCGTTTTAGAATCAACTTGTCGTCAGCAATTACAAACTTGGTTCGCAACTCGTCGTCAGAGAAATAACGGACAGAGATAAAACTGTCCAGTAGCATTAACATAATGTACAAAAGAAAAACTACCGTGTAACTAAACGAGGATTCATTGTATTTTACAGGGCAAGCAGCAGTTACCATTATGAGAAAAATTTATACCTCCGGCCAGACCTACCAACAAACACCACTTAGTCATAAAGCAAGTATTCAGGTAGCTCATACTACCTCGCGGGTGTCTCCTTGGTTAAGTCCTTTATTATATTTATGCGGACAGCACCTACTTTTACCCTTATTTTTTCGGAAAATTGAAATCACCGGACAAGAAAATATTCCCTTAACTGGCCCTGTAATTCTAGCCCCTACACATCGGTCACGTTGGGATTCATTAGTTATACCCTATGCGACTGGTCGCTGCGTGACAGGAAGAGACTTGCGATTCATGGTAACTATCAACGAATGTCAAGGACTGCAAGGCTTGTTAGTTAAAAGTATGGGAGGGTTTCCCGTAGATCCTCAACGTCCAGCCATTACTACTCTCCGTCATGCTGTGGAATTACTTCAACAAGGTGAAATAGTAGTTATTTATCCAGAAGGCAATATTTATCGTGATGGCAAAGTCCACCCGTTAAAACCAGGAATTGCTCGCCTATCTTTGAGTGCTGAATCTAGTCAGCCAGGATTGGACATTAAAATCTTACCTGTGAGTATCAATTATAGCCAACCTTATCCGCAGTTGGGTACAAGTGTTAAAATTGCCATTGGGGAAGCAATAAATGTATCAGATTACACTGGTGGTAAAGTGAAACAAAATGCCCAAAACCTGACATCAGATATAGCATTAGTTCTACAAAAATTAAGCCATCAAGAATCAGAAATTACCAGTCAAGCATTTGCAGCAAAGTGCTGAGTCAAGAAATTGAACAATTCAAAATTCAAAATGAAGAAGAAATAAAATATCTGACTAATAACCAATGACCAATGACCAACTATTTAGTTTTCCGATATCTTGGGGGGCATAGTCAATTAACCATAATTGCCAACTGCCTCTAGCTGAAAGCGAAAGTAACTGTTTTAGGGTCGGTTGTGATGCAATTGTATAGGTTGTTTGTAAATCAGTGCGGCGGCCTAAAGTGCGGTTTTGTAACAACACCCGTTGATTATTTGGGGCTATTAAGTAAATTTCTAAATCACCTAGAAAATCATGGGTGATATTAACTGTGATTTGAATATCTTTAATGGTGCTGGATTCAGAAATGGCGATCGCACTCTTAATTCCCTGTAAACTATGATCGGGAATACTTAATTGACGGGAATTCTCTCCCCTGACTCGTTTACTAGCAGATGGCAGAGAAGTGCGTAGTTTTTGGGCTGCTTGCACTGCCTTAGCTGCATTTACTTTGCCATAACCAAACCATTGAGAATGTCCGTTACTGTTATAAGTTCCTTCTCGCATCCCTAATTGCGGATCTGGGTCTGGGTCAACTATCTTATCAGCAGTTTCTTCTAGAATAAATTTTACTTGTTGAGCCGTTAAGTCAGGATTTGCTGATAAAACTAAGGCCGCCACACCTGCAACTATAGGAGTCGCGCTGGAAGTCCCGCCGAAATTGTTGGTAAAATCACCAGGGTCTAAACCTGCGGCCCCTATTTGGTCAGTAGTTAAAACGCCTCGTCCGAGAAGAGAAGTAGCGATCGCCGGTTGTGTATTCATAAAACCCCGACCCTGAAATGATAATCCTGGGGGGGCGTTGTTACTAGGCGCACACAGAGCAATATTCGTTCCCCAATTACTATAAGCAGCTTTCTTGTTCAAACTAGTAGAAGCCGCAACCGCAATCACATCTGGATGTATGGGAAATCCACTTAACCAATTTGTATTACCTTGTAACAAATTTCCCGGCCAATTTCGCTCAAAAACAGTACCGTTAATCGGTCGGTTAGCATTTCCCGCCGCAAATAAAACCACACAACCTTTACCATTACGTCCTGTAGTCGCAGCCAGACTAATAGCCGCCCGTTGGCGCAAAGACAAGGGAAAATAGACAGCAGAAGCTCCCCAACTGCAAGAAATTACACTAGCGCCCTGATCAATCGCCCAATTGAACATATCCTCAATAGATTCATCATCCAAAAAACCAGTACTACGAATCGGCATAAACGCGCAACCAGGAGCCACTCCCACCATTCCCGTACCATTTTCTTCAGCAATAGCAAGCCCGGCACAAGCCGTCCCATGACTGGTTTCTCGCTCTCCAGGAATAGGTAAAAAGCCATTTTTTCTTAAATCTCTAGGAGCAACAATTTTGCCACTTCCTTGCAAATCTGGATGGTTCAAATCAAAAGAATCATCCACTACCGCCACCACTACAGAACGCACACCGCGAGTCATATCCCAAGCTGCTTCCACAGAAATATGAGAACCTGCTACTAACTGGCTACCGCCATTGTGGTGCAGATACCATTGCTGAGGGTATAGGGTATCACTGGGTCGGTAAAGTGATTCACCTTTAACGAGGATATTAGGTTCAGCCGCTAACACCTCTGATAACCCCTGTAATTGATTAGTGATTTTCAGAGGATTTTCTGTGGCTTGTTTACTCACAAGAAACACAAAAGTCTGAGGAAGACCCGGTACAGATTTTGGCTTAACTAAGCCAAAACTTGCAGCGATCGCCTCAACTCTGGCAGAATCTACCCAAGAGGCAAATTGAATAGTCACTTGGTCATTCAGGTAAACGAAAGTTTCGGGATGGTCTTTGATTCTATAAACATGACCAGC
>NZ_JAYGHH010000003.1:244839-260492 GCF_034931045.1 Nodularia sp. UHCC 0506 | reverse complement strand
AGCCACATTGTCAGCAGCTCGTGCTTGAGACATCGCCAACTCCAACTGACTGGGTAAAACCGTGAAAAGTTCTAAATGAGCTTGGGGAATACTTTGTTGCCAAAAGCCCCAAAGAACCTGAGATAATTGTTGTGGTGTAAATTCGGTTGTGGGTCGGACAGTGAAGCGGTCTAGAACCTTTTCTAAAATTAATTCTTCACCACCACGTTGTAAAATCATTCCCAAACTGCTTGCTGGTACGCCTGTGTTTGGAAAATCAGAGGAATTAGCGTTATCGTTCATCATGGGCGATTGTAGTTAGTTGGTATACAGAAGTAATGGGAACTCTATTACAGCAAATTTCAGTCTAAATCAGAGAAACCTCAGTATGTGACTTTGTTTTGTTAACGACAAAAACAGAGTTAAGATACCCGAAGTTTCTATTTCTTGTCTATATAGTTGTCGCACTACTTGACCCCATGAACTCTGCCGTCGTTCCTCCTTTAGTTAGCCTGACTTCCTTATCATTTATAGCGGTTCTCAGCCTGCTATCACCCGTCAATGCTCAAGTACAAAAGTTACCTAGTCTTTATAGTCAAGTCCAAATCATTGACCCCAACGATCCCAACACTCTCCGTCCTACAGCCCAAAATAATAGCGTTTTGAGTATGGCAGGAGGTCAACGGCTGATGGAAGAGGCAGATCAAGCCGTTTCTGCTCAAAACTACTCTTTAGCGGCTCAGAAGCTCCAAGATGCACGTCAAGTTTATAATCAATTATCTAATTTTTATCAAGAATTAAACGCTAGTTTTACAGGAATTGATACGAGAGTTTCCGATTCCCAACGTCAAAAAGCTTTAGAAACCGCCCAAAAGCGTGACGAAGCCACCTATCAGTTAGCATTGCTACACCGAGCGCAAAATCAGCCAGAATTAGCCGTCCCGTTGTTAGTTCAGATTATTAAGAGTCAAAACCCCACACGGGATTTAGGCAGGAAAGCCTATCAGCAGTTATTTGAATTGGGTTTTGTGGATGCACCTTTTCCCAGACAAGGCGGTAGTTCATCCCAAAATAGATAAATGCTGCACATCTGTCTGGAAAGCTCGAATGGTAAGATGGAATTAGTTACCAAAGGTTGGTTTGAGCCAGCTATCTACTAAAATAATGTTCAAAGGCGCGTTTACCGTTAGCCTGTCCAAAACCTGAAATTAGTAAGGGCAGGAAACGGCACACGTTGCACAGAATTATCTGCTAATAATAGAGTTGTGTTTCCTCCCACCGCTTAAAGCCGTGGGTTTCCACATTACGCGCAAGGTTTTTATGATTAATCCGCAGCAGGTTGAGGCAATGATTCAGGCGGAACTGCCAGATGCTCAAATTCAGGTGCAAGACTTGACTGGTGGTGGAGACCACTATCAAGTAACAGTAGTTTCATCACAGTTTGCCGATAAAGGACTGGTTCAACAACACCAATTAGTTTATGGTGCTTTGCGGCAAGCGATGTCAACTGAAGCGATTCATGCCTTGGCTGTAAAAACGTATACTCCCGAAGCTTGGCAAGCAACAGCAGCTTCTTAAAAATCAATAAGTCTCAAGTTCAACTGAAAAATTGACTATTGAAATCTTGGCTATTAGCAACATAGGAAACAAAAAATCCATGACTCCAGAAACTAAAGCAAAAATTGATAATTTGTTACAACAAAACAAAATCATGGTTTTCATGAAGGGAAACAAGCTGATGCCTCAGTGTGGTTTCTCCAACAATGTTGTACAAATTCTTAACACCTTAGCCGTTCCTTTTGAAACAGTTGACGTTCTCGCCGACTCTGATATTAGACAGGGCATTAAAGAATATTCCAACTGGCCGACAATTCCCCAAGTTTATATTGACGGTCAATTCGTTGGTGGTTCAGATATCCTGATTGAACTTTACCAAAAAGGTGAATTGCAGCAATTAGTAGAAGTAGCACTGGCTTCCTAAGATTCAAGTGCTGATTTCTGAGTATCAAAGCAATTGCTATCAGGCTTGTAGAGACAGGATTCATCGTCTCTCTAGAAATTGAAAAATCCCCTCCTCCGAGTTGGCAAAACCAAGAACGGGCAGAGGGGATACTTTTATAAATAAAATATCTGCAAAATTTCACACCACTAAACCCTTGACCTAAGCAAATAATATGCTATGATCATCAGCGTTGGTCGAATGGTTATTGTAAATAAATGACCAAGTAAAAGGCATTAATAGTAATCAAGTTGAGCCTGTGGTTGAGTCATAACAAAATTTGACGCATCGTACAGGTAGCGGCTAGATTCCTCTTCTAAGCGATGAATCAGCATAGGTTCAATAGCGTTGCTTTGTCGCAGTGCGGCTAAATACCCATCCAAATACATCCGCATATCGTCCGTTCGATAACCGCGATTCCATAACTCGACGAAGGCATCAGTAATTCGTTGGTAATAGCGGATGGTTTGTGTGTCTTGGAGCATAACTGCTATATTAATCTCTTTAGAATGAGAATTGTAAATGATTCACGCTGAAATGTGAAGTGTCACTTTCACCTTCTTCGCTTCAACTCAAGGACAAGAAATCTATCGTAGGCTAGATCCTCCTAAAGACACAACGTGATTCTATCCTATTCCATAAAATTTGGAATATGTCGGTTTGGCCAGATATTTTTATGATTCTTTGTGTAAACTGCTCGACTTGCTCAGAAATTAAAAAGTCTGATATCCCTTTGCTGCGTAAACTCCAAAAGATTATTTTTACATTGAGGTTTTGTTTCATTCGGGGTTTAAATGCCTGGAATTTGGAATTTGGAATTTGGGATTGTTTATTGGCAGATATGACCATAAATTTTTACCAAATCTCATGCGTCGGCACAATAAAGCTAAAATATAGCTGAAGTCAAGCTTACCTGTTTAGCACGAGTCTCTTGGTCAGTTTTACCTCTCTGAAGGAGGATGTTTAACCAAAAGACATTTTTATCAGTCTAACAAAAATTTAAGAATAAATTAAAGAATATTACTAATTCAGCTTTGGGCAAGGCATCAGTGAATCCTTCACTGCTTTTGGTATGAGGTAATGTCAAGTTAATAGCAATGGAAGTAACAATGACTACAAAACCTTGGGCATGGGCTTGTTACTTTAAAATTCATCGACGCTATGGGGTTTTGCCGCTGTGGGTTCGGTTTGTATTGAAATCGTTGAGGGAAATCCCCATCTAAGGTCGTTGCTGGGATGGCACTTGCAGCAGTTGGAATACCGTGTGCATCAAGCCGCCAGCATTTATCAAGCAAGGGAAGTGTTTTTGAGCCAACAACCAACACTGGTGATTCTTGATGCCGATTTACCAGATGGTGATGGGATTGAGTTTTGCCGTTGGTTGCATCGTCAACAACAGCCTTTAATTTTGATGTTATCAGCTCGTAATAATGAAGCTGATATTGTCGCAGGTTTGAAGGCGGGGGCTGATGACTATTTAAGTAAACCTTTTGGAATGCAAGAGTTTCTGGCTAGGGTAGAAGCACTAATTCGCCGCAGGCGCACGCCTACTGCACCAGCTTATTTGGATTATGGCAGTTTGCAAATTGATTTAGTACAGCGCCGAGTTCGATTCCAGGGAGAATTCATTGATTTAACGCCGCAAGAGTTCAGTTTACTTTATGTTTTAGCACAAGCGGGAGGAGTACCTCTAAGTCGGTCGGAATTACTGCGTCGTGCTTGGCCTGACGCAATTGATAATCCTCGCACCATTGATACCCATGTTTTATCGTTACGAAAAAAAGTTGAACTTGATCCCCGTCAACCTAGTTTGATTCAAACTATCCGAAATGTGGGATATAGATTTAACATGGAAAGTTTGAAACCCAATGTTCCACAGTCACCAGCCAAGTTAACTAAAGAAAGAATCAGTCATCAACGTTCTACAGTTGGCACTCAAAGGAGTTAAAAGAGGCAGAATGAATTAACATTCAAAATGCAAAGTTTCCTAGATGGATTTTTTGTTTGAATCTTAATTGTTAATTTGACTAAATCCATTCTTCTGCGGCTTGGGTTTGGGCTTTTATTAAGCGTTCTCGTAAGTTAACCCAATTGATTTGAGGGGCTGCTTGATCTGTGAATAACTGACCTTGTTGTAAATATAATAACCGGGTGCAGAATACCTGGGCTAAGTCAAGCTGGTTATTTACCATCAAAGTTGTGATTTGATGGGTTTGAGTTAGCTGAGTTAAAACTTGCATGACATTAGCAGATGTTCCAGCATCTAAGGCAGATGTTGGCTCATCTAATAATAAAACTTTTGGTTGGATAACTAAAGCACGAGCGATCGCTACTAATTGTCGCTGTCCCGCAGAAAGTTGTAATTCTGTTCTTCCTAACCATTCATGAGGAATGTGCAGTTGTTCTATCCAATGAGAAATTCTTTGTTGAATTGTCTGTTGAGGTACATCACGCAAAACTAAAGGATAAGCTAAAGCCTGCTGGACTGTCATCCCTAGCAGTTTGGATTCTTGTAATACCAGGGTCATTTCCCGACGTAGCTGTATAGTCGGGATTTGGCTATACTCTTGATTCTCTAGATAAATTTTGCCTCTGGTGGGTTCAGTGAGGCGGTTAATTAGGCGCAGTAATGAGGTTTTACCAGCACCGGAGGGTCCGACTATGACAATGCGATCGCCTGGAAATACCTCGAAGGAGATATCCTGTAATATTGGGTATCCCTGAAGTTGAGGTTTCAGTTTGGCGGATAAGTTAATTTGTTCTAGTCTTAGTTGGGCTGTTATTGTGTGATTCTCCAAGGGAACGAACCGCATTGGCGTTAGCCTCTCCCTTTGGGAGAAGGACGCAAAGTACACAAAGGAAAGAAGGAAGAAGGAAGAAGAAAGAAAGAAAGAAAGAAAGAAAGAAAGAAAGAAAGAAATGGTCTATTTGGTTCATTTATATCTGAGACATCCCTAATGCTGTGGTGATAGTCCAAGCATCTATTAATAACAGCAGCAGGGTGAATCCTAACAAAATTAAGTACATCCACGGTTGTGCTAATGGGCGTACATCTGTTGTATTTATGCCTGTTTTTGTTTCGACTATTTTCACTAAGCGGGAAAATCCGGCTACACGCATTGGTAATAAATACGCTTTGCCATCCTGACTGAGAAAATAATAAACTAGTCCACCTTGACCAGTGGAACGCGGTTTTAGTTCTTTGACATCTAACCAAGGTAATGTCCATCCTTTCCGAAAAAAGCGGGGAACCCAGGTGGGGTATGTAACTTGAATGCTTTGGTCATCGACTATGACTCGCTCGGTTAAGACTGCATATAAGCCGACAAAGCCTATACTAATTCCTATCCACAAGAATTTCGGCGGTACTAGTGCGTCTGTTGCTTGGGCTAAAAATGGTAACGGGACTGTGAGTGCTATATATAGACTCAGTAGTGTGATCCGAATTAACGGAGACAGACGAAAAACCGATTTGGGAATGTTGGTTGATGTTGCTGTCACGGTTGATGTATGGGTTTTTGTTGGTTTACGGAAAACAAACCACAGAGGCGCTGAGGACACAGAGAAATGAAGAATAGAGGGCTTTTATGGCGCTTTTTTGTGGAAGCGCTTTATGCAAAGCTGGAGTCGAGATTTGGGGGGATATCTTGAATGCGTCCGGGTCCGATGGCGCGGAGTGCTTCTCTGAGGGAAATATCGCCAGTATATAAGGCTTTTCCGACTATTACGCCTTTTACGCCTTGCATTTCTAAGCCTAATAGACTCAATAAATCGGTGATAGAACTGACTCCCCCGGAGGCAATAATGGGAATGGATATTGCACTTGCAAGTTCTCTTAAGGCTTCTAGGTTGGGGCCGATGAGTGTACCGTCACGGTGAATATCTGTGTAAATGATGGCTGCTGCACCTAATTCTTGCATTTGTACGGCTAGTTGGGTGGCTAAAACTTCGGAGGTTTCTAACCAACCACGAGTTGCAACTAGTCCGTTACGCGCATCTATCCCTATGATAATCTTTTGGGGAAATTCTTGACAGAGTTCTTGGACTAATTGGGGTTGTTCTACGGCTACAGTCCCCAGAATTGCCCACTGTACTCCTAAATTAAATACTTGTTGTACGCTGGTGCGATCGCGCAATCCTCCACCAATTTCAATGGGTATGGATATGGCTTGAGCGATCGCCTCAATTGCTTTTAAATTTACTACTTTACCTGCTTTTGCACCATCTAGATCAACTAAATGCAATCTGGTCGCACCTTGATCAACCCACTGTTTGGCAATATCTACTGGGTTTTCACTAAAAACTTGCGATCGCTCGTAGTCTCCTTGGTAAAGTCTGACACAGCGACCTTCTAATAAATCAATTGCTGGAATTACGTCCATTTATTTATTCCCAATACTACAAAATCTCAAAAAAGTCAAATAAAATAATTAAACATCTAAATTTATCAGCGTACCCTTCGGGAAGCAAGCTATATCGGCGTTTAATTTTTCATTTTTAATTCTCTAATGGCTTGGGCGAAACCCACCACCAGCAGAATGTTAGCCAGGGTTAAAAATACTTCTGCGCCCCCGTGTAACCAATCTACGTCAGCCAAGGAAACACCATAATTTAATTGCGCGTAAATTGCCGCCGGGATAGTAATAGCAACAAATACCAGCGTGCCGTAAAATCCATATAGGGCTAAACGTGGCATTTGGGGACTGCGGCTAATAAACCACAAGAAACCCAAGTAGGGAAATAAGGAAAGGGCAAACAGGGTTTCTTTAGAGATCATGATTTTGATTCCATCGGTTGAGCTATAACTGTTTTGGTTGTACTATCCTTTGGTTTTGTAGAACGCCAAATCAATACCGCAGCCCCCCAAAGTGTAAAATTACCAATTAATGTCATTGCAGCTTGCAGCGTTACCAACCATTCTAAAGATGACGGATTGTCGAAATAATGCCAAGTACAGGCACACATCGCACTAACTAAAGCTGGTAACATGGCTAGAGATAATCCCCACCATGTGCGATTACCAGTGAGTTCGCCGTAAGTCCAGATTAACCAAATGGCTACCATCCACTCAATAACGCTAGAAACGTGAATAATCCAGGTGGGAATAGAAAGAGCGTGCATAAGTAATTTAAAATTCAAAATTCAAAATGGCAAAGATGCGGGCGTTATTGTCTGGGTATTACGGTAAAGGTAATGGTGGTGACGAGGCTTTATTGGCGACGCTTTTGCAAATGTTACCACCTGATGTTACACCTGTGGTGCTTTCTGGCAATCCAGAACAAACGCGCGATCGCTATGGTGTGGAATCTCACAACCGCATGAAGATTTTACCTGTACTCCAAGCTCTGCGTTCTTGCGATGCCTTCATTTGGGGCGGAGGAAGTTTAATTCAAGATGTCACCAGTACCATTAGTCCATTTTATTATGGGGGGCTGATGATATTGGCTCAGAAAATGGGTTTGAAAACTGTAGCTTGGGCGCAAGGTATCGGCCCCTTAGTTCGTCCCCAAACTCGCCTATTGGCACAACACTCCTTCGGATATTGTAGCAGAGTTAGTGTGCGCGATCGCTCCAGCGCGGCTTTATTAAATGATTGGAAAATTCCTTGTTTAGTTGCGCCTGACCCAGTTTGGGCGTTAAAAAGTCAGCCAGTACCAGGACTTTGGGATTTACCTGCGCCGAGAGTTGCCGTTACTTTAAGAAATCATCCCCAACTGACTGAAAAACGTTTGGCAAACTTGACTCGCGCCTTAGTAGACTTTCAGAAAGCCACCCAAGCCTTTATTTTGCTGTTGCCATTTCAGAAAAGTGAAGATTTAGCGATCGCCGAAGCGATTCAACCGCAATTAAAAGATGTCAGCAAAATTTTGCTTTTAGAAGACCCGCAATTATTAAAAGGTGTTTATAAAGGTGTAGAAATGGCAATTGGGATGCGTCTGCACAGCTTAATTATGGCTGCGGCTGAAGGTTGTCGCTGTTTCGCCCTCAGTTATGACCCCAAAGTAAATCGGCTCATGGAAGATTTACAAATGCCAGGATGGGATTTAGCCAGTTTACCAGATGACCCTAATCTAATTAGTAAAACTTGGATAGAACATTATGCCAATGGTGATCCGCTATCATCTGACCAAATTCAGTCTTTAGTAGATCGCGCTTTAATGCACAAAGATATTTTAGACATGGATTTGTTGGGCTACGCCCCGCTACGCTAATTTGAACCCACGTAGGCGGGTTTTGTCTGTGTAGCCGTGACTTCTAGTCGCCGGATTCCTGGAAATTGGAAAGCCCGCTAATCTTTGATTTAAAGACTAGCAGGCAGGGTCTTTTGTCTATCGGAGCGGCGGGATTCGAACCCACGACCTCCACTACCCCAAAGTGGCGCGCTACCAAGCTGCGCTACGCCCCGGTCAGAATTATCATTCTATTGCAAATCTTTAAAATAAGCAAGGGGTTTGTTTAAAAAACTTTCAGCATCCCAGCTGCTTGCAGTAACTCTGGTACTGCGGAACTGTCCCATTTACCTTCTACGCCTCTTCCTGTATTTAGGATTAAGCGCAAACTGTAGGCTTGGGGATGGCCTTCGACTTCTAGCCATAATAAGTCACTTTCGGCTTCACAGGCAATTTTTTCTTCTGCCATTAGTTCATCTGCGAGTTGTTTCATGGTGTCTGCTAACTGTGCAAGTAGTCGGCAAAAATCGTTTAATTCGGCTTCTGTTAGTTCTATTGCCCAATCTTCTGTTCCTATTAATCCTTTGAATTCTGGTGCGTTGGGGTTCCAGCCTATTCGCCAACCTAGCCCGCTTTTTATAAGTTGTTCCATGAGTCGGGTTTTGAAACGCAAAGGGGCGCAAAGAGCTTTTTATTTGAGAAGTTCAGCGCTACCTCTTTGGGGTAACTGGGGTGTGCTGGGTGTGGGTGTTGTTTCTCGCCTGGGTGTTTGGGTGTTCTGAGGTTTGGGCGTGAAGATATCGACTAAAACTTGCACTAGGGTGTTTCTCTGCTGGCGGTTGAGGCTGGCTATAATGGCGCGATCGCCTTCTAGTGGATTTTGCTGTAATGTATCATTACCAGGATAGGAATGATAATACATAATTTCATTCGCATCTAGGTAATCAGCCAGGGTTAGCTTCCAATCTAGGCGATAGTTGGGGGCGCGTCCTTTTCTATAAATGTGATAAGTGATTAGGCGACTAGCTAAAGTGTTATTTTCGGCAATTTGCCCAGTATTTTTACTAGTATACTGGTTTTCTTTTGGTAGGTCTGGTATTTGCTGATATACTTGCTGCCAAACCTCTCCAGGGCTAATTCTTTGAGCAAATGCCGCTTGAATGCTCAATAAGTTTGTTGGTGTTAATTTACTAGCCCCTGAACTAAACACCACCACACCCACCACTATCAAAGCAGTGAGTGTTTGCCAAGGTTTAAGTAGGGGTTGAATGAACGATAAATTTTTGCTCATCCTCGCTTTCGCAAAAGTCTAATTATATAGCGTAGTTATATCTATTAGTACATCAGCACTAAACACTCATTACTCATTACTCAGCACTCAGCACTCAGCACTCATTGCTGCGCTTATAGTTCGCCAATGATTTCTGGTTGAGTCAGTTCATCGGACATTTCAATAATTGCCCTCAGCACTGGTTTCATCATCACATCTTCTGATGGATTATCAAAGTCTTCATAACGCCGACGCTTGGCACGGTTTGCCACCTGAACTGTAATGCGGTAGCGATTTGAAGCTGCACTAATCAAATCCTCAGCCCGGTACATGATTTGAGATTGAGTCGTCTCGAACTTAGAACGCTTTAGCATAGTCAGTGGTTCATGATATCACCCCCCATCTTAGCAGGACTGAGAGTTTATTGCTTTGTATTTTTGTCTCTGTTGATAGAGGTTGGCAGTTTTGATTGATTTTATAAGTGTGTTGTGTAGGGAAATTAATTAATCAACCCAAATTTATGGCGGATATTGTCGAAACGGCTATTAATGCCGGAAAATTCAAAACTCTAGTCCAGGCGGCTACTACCGCACAAATTATCGAAATTCTCAAAAGTCCAGGTTCTGTCACACTCTTTGCACCCACTGATGATGCTTTTGCTGAATTACCAAAGGATATTTTCGATTCACTACTGCAAGACATCCCCAAGCTGAAAAAGATATTAATGTATCATGTCGCTTTTGGGGATGTCAGGTTTGAAGATTTGCAGCAGATTGAAGAAGCAACAACTCTGGAAGGATCAGTGGTGGCGATTGATTCTGATCAAGGTGTGATTAAGGTGAATGATGCTCATGTCCTCGTCACGGATATAATTGCCGACAATGGCGTAATTCATGCAATTGATCAGGTATTAATGCCAGCAATGGTTGCTGGAGGATAGAGGCCTACCCCAAAATACAGCCAGATCGTGGGGGAAGAGTTAAGGAAAGCTGTTCACCATCCCACTCAAATTCCGCCTTACCATATAAAAGCTTCTGGGGTTGAGTATGCAAACTTATCGCATTTATATTTGCTGTTGTTGTGGCTGTACCAGCGTTAACGGCAATAATTAATGCTTCTGTCTCCAAGGTTCGGGTAAAAATATACAATGCTCCTTGGGCGAACAGAGTTTTGTAATCGCCTGCACGCAAAGCCGGGTATTTGCGCCGAAGTGCAATTAATTGGCGGTGAATGTTGAGGATCTGTTGATTCCAATTAGCTTCTGTGGGAAAGCCACGCCGGGAGTCTGGATCTATCGCCCCCGGTAAACCCACTTCGTCACCATAATAGATACTAGGCGCACCAGGAAAGGTGAGTAACAGTAAAGTTGCTAATTCTACACTAGCTTGATCGCCGTCAGCAATGGTAATTAATCTGGCTGTATCGTGGCTTGCTAGTAAATTTAGTTGCGTTAGTTGAATTTCCCAAGGGTAAAGTTCCAGTAATTCCTGTATTTTGATAGCGTACTCGGTCGCAAATAACGGTGGGTAGGGTTGATAATCACGGGTTTGCACTTGTTCTAAAACTACGCGATCGCCTGCGGTAAAGGCAATGGTTAGCCCGGCAAATAAATAATTCATCACGCCATCAAATTGGGTACCATCCAGCCATTCCCGTGAATCTCCCCAAACTTCCCCCACTATATAAGCTTCGGGGTTAATGGCTTTGATGCGATCGCGGAATTCTTGCCAAAACCCAGGTGTTTTGACTTCAAATGGTACATCTAATCGCCAACCATCAATGCCAAATTTCATCCAATATTCGCCAATTTCCATGATGTATTCCCGCACTTCCGGATTGTCATGGTTAAATACTGGTAAAGCCCGATTTCCTGCCCAACCTTCGTAGTTAGCAGGTAACTCCCCGGTGTAAGGCGCAAGCGGCCAACCTGTAATTTTGAACCAGTCTACCCAAGGGGAACGAGGCCCATTTTCTAAAACATCGTGAAAAAAGAACAAGCCTCGACTCGCGTGGTTAAACACCCCATCCAGCACGACTTTGATATTCCGTTCATGGGCTGCGTCGAGGAATTCCTTAAAAGCTTCATTCCCTCCCAACAACGGATCAACCTGATAATAATCGTGGGTGTGATAACGGTGATTACTCGCCGATTGAAAAATGGGAGTAAAATAAATCGCGTTAATCCCTAAACCTTGAATATAGTCTAATTGCTCAATAATTCCCCATAAATCCCCACCTTTGTAACCCTGGAGTGTGGGCATAGCGTCCCAATCTTCCCAACGGGCATCATGTAACAGCCTTTTGTGAGGCTGTTTGCTTTTGGCAAAGCGATCTGGAAAGATTTGGTAGAAAATAGCGTGTTTAACCCAGTCTGGTGTTTGAATTTGCATGAAATTTTTAGCCCTTTATCAGTGATTGTGGCAAATATTCGCGTATTTACATCCCTCACTGATGATAGAAAATTTTTCCGTTCTCCTGATTTTCTTTAGTACAAGTCGGTGTAAATAAAACTACTGGCGTGAAACAGCTACAAGCATAAATATTGTGGGGTGGGCTACTGGTCCCCCCAAAACAGGCATCTTGCCTGTTCCACAAGAGAAACATAATGCATCATTTTAAGCTTGCCACGCCACTACTACCATTCAAAATCAATGAACAGCCTACAGAATAAGATTTTTGACCTGTGTGACAGTATGCGCTATGCCCAGGTCAAAAAAACAACTATGTATAAAGATAGGTAATCAAAATTCAAAAATTTGATATTTTGGTTTTGGGCTGGCTAGAAAATTGCTTCTAAGTGCAGTGTCGATTAAATGCCTCTAAAAATACTTGTAGCTATTTTGACAGAGAAAATTATTAGCACCTTTGGTCTAAAGACTTTGTGAGTATGTACTAAACGATAACAGGATCGCCGATACTAATGGTAAATCAGTCAAATTTGCTACTTTAATCGCAGGGAATCGGCCATTAATCACACCATTTTGTAAATTTGGCTAATTATTAATCTGTGATCCCCCCTTACCAGTAGTCTCAGACAGTCCTAAACTGAAGGTGAGAGTTGAAAGGCAGTTGGGAGAAATTTTGTGAAAAAAGTATTAGCAATTATTCTCGGTGGTGGTGCGGGTACTCGTTTGTATCCGCTAACGAAAATGCGAGCTAAACCAGCCGTACCAGTGGCAGGTAAGTACCGTTTAATAGATATTCCTGTCAGTAATTGTATCAATTCAGAGATATTCAAAATCTATGTCCTGACACAATTTAACTCAGCATCCCTAAATCGCCATATAGCCCGTACTTACAATTTTACTGGCTTTAACGAGGGGTTTGTGGAAGTGTTAGCTGCACAGCAAACACCAGAAAACCCCAATTGGTTCCAAGGTACAGCTGATGCTGTGCGTCAGTATCTATGGCTATTGGACGAATGGGACGCGGATGAGTATTTGATTCTCTCTGGAGATCACCTATACCGGATGGATTACCGCCAGTTTATCCAGCGTCATCGGGAAACAGGGGCTGATATTACGCTTTCGGTTATTCCCATAGATAAAAGTCGGGCTTCGGACTTTGGTTTAATGAAAATAGACCAGTCAGGTAGGGTGATTGACTTTAGCGAAAAGCCCAAAGGTGAGGAATTAGACCGGATGCAGGTTGATACTAGCGTCCTGGGATTATCGCCAGAACAAGCAAAATTACAGCCTTACATTGCCTCAATGGGGATTTATGTCTTTAAAAAAGATGTTTTAATTAAGTTGTTGAAAGAATCTTTAGAAAGTACCGATTTCGGTAAAGAAATTATTCCTGATGCTGGCAAAACTCACAATGTCCAAGCTTACTTATTTGATGATTACTGGGAAGACATTGGGACAATCGAAGCTTTTTATCACGCCAATTTAGCATTAACTAAACAACCTTTACCACCTTTTAGCTTTTACGATGAAGAAGCACCAATTTATACTCGTGCGCGGTACTTACCACCAAGTAAACTTTTAAATTGCCATGTTACAGAATCCATTGTCGGCGAAGGTTGTATTTTGAAAGATTGCCGGATTCAGCATTCAGTGTTGGGAGTGCGATCGCGCGTTGAATCTGGCTGTGTGATCGAAGAATCTCTATTGATGGGGGCAGATTTTTATCAACCTTTTGTGGAGCGTCAATGTAACTTAGAAAAAGGCGACATTCCCGTAGGTATTGGTACGGATACAATTATTCGCCGTGCGATCATCGATAAGAATGCCCGCATCGGTCATGATGTGAAAATTATCAATAAAGATAACGTGCAAGAAGCAGAGCGAGAAAACCAAGGCTTCTACATCCGCAGTGGCATTGTTGTAGTGCTGAAAAATGCCGTAATTCCTGACGGAACTATCATTTAGTCATTGGTCATTGGCCATTGATCATTGGTTAATAATAGTTAAAAACTGATAAATGGCAGATGACTAAACTTCAGTTACTCATTGGTCTTCCTGGTAGCGGTAAGTCAACTTTGGCGAAACAATTAGTCTCAGAATGCCCCCAGATGCTACTGATTTCTACGGATGCCATTCGGGGGCAACTTTTTGGTTCTGAAGCAACTCAGGGTCCGTGGTTGCTGATTTGGCGAGAAATAGAACGACAATTTCAACAAGCAGTGACCGCAGACCAAGCAACAATTTTTGATGCTACTAATACCCAAAGAAGCCAGCGCCGTGAAATTATAGCCTTAGCTCGTGAGGTCGGTTTTACAGACATTACAGGGTTATGGGTGAGAACACCTGTCTGGCTATGTTTAGCCCGCAATCAAAAGCGTCAGCGCCAAGTTCCTCAAGAAATCATCTTGCGAATGTATCGTCAACTCCGGGATGCTCCCCCTAGTTTAGAAGAAGGAATAAACCACTTGATTTGTTTTCCCGAAAAGAGGGAGTACGGAAATTGCGCTGGTGCAGTGAGCAGGAACCACACTTGAATAGCGGCAATGTCTGTTAATTTAAAATCAGAGTTTTTTATGCTTGGGATTTCACCCAGCAAAAACCAAGCTCACATTTTACGAAAAAAACATAACAGAAATTTTTATAGGAGGCTGGTAGATGGCTGCAACCGACTTCAAAGACTATTATGCAATTTTGGGAATCAGTAAAACTGCCAGTCCAGAAGAAATTAAACAAGCTTTTCGGAAATTAGCTCGCAAGTATCACCCTGATGTCAACCCAAATAATAAGCAAGCAGAGGCTACCTTCAAAGAGGTGAATGAAGCTTACGAAGTTTTGTCAGATGTTGATAAGCGCAAGAAGTACGATCAATTTGGTCAATATTGGAAACAAGCTGGCGAAGGTTTCCCATCCGGCGGCGCTGGTGTGGATATGGGTGGTTTTGACTTCAGTCAATACGGCAGTTTTGATGAATTTGTCAACGAGTTATTAGGGCGGTTTGGTGGCCCTAGCCCTCGTGGTGCTGGTGGACGACAAAGCTATTCTTATCGGACTTCCACCGGTAGACCAAGTGGTTATGGTGGCTTTAATGATTTTGGTGGTTTTCAAGATGTCGGTACGGGTGCTGCACAAGACACAGAAGCTGCGATCGCTTTAACTCTGACAGAAGCTTTTGCTGGTGTTAAAAAGCGCTTTAGTTTAGGTAACGAAACCATTGAAGTTAGCATCCCATCTGGGGCTAAAACTGGTACTCGTCTCCGAGTGCGCGGTAAAGGTCAATTTAACCCCATGACTCAACAACGGGGTGATTTATATTTAAAAGTTGAACTTCAGCCACATTCATTTTTTCAATTTGAAGGTGATAACCTCGTCTGTGAAGTTCCCATCACGCCAGATGAAGCCACCTTGGGAGCCTCAATTGATGTCCCCACACCCGATGGCTCTGTGAATGTCAAGTTACCTGCGGGAGTCCGTTCTGGTCAATCTTTACGGTTGCGGGGTAAGGGTTGGCCTTTAACCAAGGGTGGACGTAGCGATCAGTTTGTCAAGGTAGCGATTGTCCCACCCAAAGACCTCAGCCCACAAGAGCGGGAATATTATGAAAAAATTCGAGCTATACGTACCTATAATCCCCGCAGTCATTTACAGCAGTTCAAGTTTTAACTAGGTAGAGACGTTCCGCCCAAACGTCTCCCTAGAAAAGTGCTGAGTGCCTTTCTGAGTGCTGAGTGCTGAGTATTGAGTATGAACTTAGTTGCTTCAAGAACCTTAAGCAATCAACGCTATCGTAATTACCTTAGCCAATAAATTACGAACTACGAACTACGTTC
>NZ_JAYGHH010000003.1:193773-244764 GCF_034931045.1 Nodularia sp. UHCC 0506 | reverse complement strand
AAATTACACCGATGGGCAAGGGCAACCCATTCGTTTAATCGTTCACAATCAATTACCTCAAATCCTGCCTCAGCTAAGGCTGTAGTGACAGTTTCCTCATGATCTGTGGTAAATCCAGCTGTAATTAATAGTCCTGGTTGTGCTTGATGATGACGCAACGCTTCCCTAAAATCATCCGCAAGGGCAATATGTACCCGTGCAAAAATATTAGCAACAATTAAATCAAACGTATTTTTGGCTTCAATTTTCGACACATTATTAACAGTGTTTCCACCCATCCAATGCCCCAAATCACTGCCACATCCCAGGCTACCTTGGATCACCTGTACTTGCTGCTCTACATTGTTCAGAAATACAGTTTCCTGAGTCGCTGCTACAGCAACACTGTCATTATCTAAAGCTAAGACATTCGCCCCTAGTTTCGCGATCGCCACACTTAAAATCCCTGAACCTGAACCAAAGTCTAGCACCTGCATATTCGGGACTATGTAGCGTTCTAGCAGTCGGAGACTAACAATGGTGGCTGGATGTAAACCACTACCAAAGGCGAGAGTTTTTGGCAATTTTAAGGTGATTTTGTCTGTTATTTCAGATTCGACAGGTGTATCAGAATTGACTATAATAAATCTTGTGCCAATGGGATATAAAAATGGTTGCGGTGCATCTGTGATTTTATTTTCAACAATATTCGTCTGAATTGCTGTTGTCATTCCAGTTCGATGCAAAGGGGAAAGCAAACTGGCAATTTTTTCTACCCCTGTCCGGGCGCTAACATCGTAGGGTAAATATAACCGCATCGTCATTTTCCAATCAGAATTAGCCGAATTGGATTCCGCATATTCTGTAATATAAACATCATTAATATTAATAGTTTCTGCCAATAGTGTAAAAACCCAATCAACAGCTTCATGGGTTGTATTTAGACTTAATTCCATCCAAGACATATTATTTTCCTAAGCTGCGGCGAGGATTAGCCCACCAAGCAAATCCAAGACCAGTCACAAACATCAGCAAGCTATAAATAGCGGCCGGAATAGCCAAGGCGGGATTATTGAGCAATGTAGGGGAAGATGCGATCGCGATCGCTAAAGTCCCATTTTGAATGCCCACTTCTACTGTAATGGCCGTAGCCCGTTTTTCTCCTAATTTTGCTAAAGTAGCGATCGCAAAACCTAAAGCCATTGTCGCCACATTTAAAATCAGAGTTACCCAGCCCACAGCAATCACATAAGGAATCAAATTATCTCTGTCTTGGAGTATTATTCCAGTAAGCACCACAGACAGGAAAAATAAAGATAACCACCTTACAGGTTTATTTGCCTTTGTTGCTATTCCGGGAGCATATCGATTAACTACCATCCCTATTGCTAAAGGTAGAAGTGTCATTACCGCAATCTGCAAAACTGTATTTAGAACAGGTAACTGTAGTGTTGTTCCTGCTCCCAAAAATGTCTGCATTGCAAAATTGACAACCAGAGGAATTGTAAAAACTGTAATTAAACTACTGAAAGCTGTGAGGGTAACAGACAGAGCAACATCTCCCTCTGCTAAAAATGTGATCATATTAGAAGTTGCGCCACCAGGACAGGCTACTAAAATCATCACACCTACTGCTAATTCTGGTTTGAGGGGAAACACCGACGCAATTCCAAAGCCCACAATTGGTAACATGACTAACTGCAACACTAAGCCAATGACCACCGCTTTGGGATATATTAAAACTCGCTTATAGTCGTCTAGGGTCAAGGATAAACCCATGCCTAGCATGATGATAAATAGAGCCAAGGGCAGAAAAACAGCCGTCAGAAAATTTCCTTCCATCCTTAACCTGCATTAGTTAAAATAAAAAGCCTTTGGATATTACCATATTCAGGGATAAATCAGAATACTTACTCTTGAGTTGATACAGTTAATACCTGCGGTGGTGTCGCATCTGGGGGATAGATCAAGTCTACTTCTACTAGTCTGCGATCGCCTGGTGGCATATTCAATAAAATCAAGGGTTCTCCCTGTTGACCTCGCCTTTGCACTAAATGAGTAAACTGAGTTTTGGCATGACCTTGATCATCTCTGTAACGTACCCGCACTGAACCCCGGAAAAATACTTGCGGTGCTGTGTTCGTAAAAAAGCGTAATCCTTGTTTTACCAAATTATCTTCTTTAATTGGCGTTTGCACAGATACACTCACCCTTTGAGCATTTTCGGTATTATTATGTAGTGGCAACTGCAAACTATATTGAATCCCATAGTTACCATGAGCCATATAAGCGGTATCAGGATAACGTACCAGCATGGGCGCAGTTTGAATTTGATTTGTGCCTAAAGTACCACCATGCAAGCTACTTAAAGGATATGAAAAGGCTTGACCAGTTTGGGGAATAGTTAAATATCTCGCTTCAGGATTATCCACAACTAAGGATTTCCACTGTGAACCTTGAGCAACTCCCGCAACACGGCCATAAATTCTTCCTTGGTTGGTTGCTTCTAAAGGTGTAGGAACTCTATCCCGTGGAGTTGACAATTCACCTGTTTTGAGTAAATTTTCCCATTCTGCTAAAGTTGGGGCGCGTTCACTTCCGTCGGCATTCTGACGGGCAAATAAAGCCATACTAGCTGCATAAACAGTACCATTACTCTGCAACCGCATTAATGTAGAGCGACCATTTAAAGGTGGTGTCAGTTCTTGAACAGGTATGGGCAAATTTAATAACATCTGATTTTGCCCTGGGGGAATGACAATTTGGGCGGGGAAACTTTCTTGTCGCCTTCCTCTTAAAACATCAGACACGGCGCGATCGCCAGGCCCTGCAAAAATATTACCTAAAATATTCCGACTCGTGGCTGGTAACTGAATAAATGGCGCATCTGGTTGGCTTAAATAACTTGCTGCTTGCAATATATTCACCGTTACTGGTTCAGTTCCAGGGTTATGCAGCATGATTCCCAGATGTAATGACCTTAAATCCTCTGGTGGTTCAGCCCTCGCAACGTGATGGGCAAAAACATCAAATCGCCCGCTAAACGGATAATTTAAATGCGCCTCTGACACCTTTTTGTCATCTGGAGGAAAAGTAGAAAGTAAGATTCCTTCTTTTAATACTAATTCTGGACTATTACTATTAAATACAGGTACATTATCCAGTTGTCCCGGTAAAGGGCGAACTTCTTGGGGTTTGACCACTTCTTCCGGGGGTGGCGTAGCTGGTGCGGCTTGGGCGAGAGTTAAATTTAGTAAAAATGACAACATAATACTGAGAACATGGCTTCACCTAAGAGACGCAGACGGCTTTATGAAAGTGCCAAATTGTTAATAATTAATAAGAAATCAGCCAAGACGA
Organism: Nodularia sp. UHCC 0506; assembly: GCF_034931045.1. Taxonomy (NCBI): domain Bacteria; kingdom Bacillati; phylum Cyanobacteriota; class Cyanophyceae; order Nostocales; family Nodulariaceae; genus Nodularia; species Nodularia sp. UHCC 0506. Next base: position 241,425 of record NZ_JAYGHH010000003.1, on the reverse strand, counting down.
CGGGCAAATTTTCAGAATTTAACACCGGAACATGAACAAAAATACATGGTGTTGCCAGTTGATTTTGGCACAAGTAATTTAAAACTGCATAGTACAACCCGTTACAAACAAATTTACCGCAGTCGTGGCTAATCTCAATTGCTGTCGTACCTGCTACTAATTTTTCCAAATTAACAGTTGTCGGCAAAACACTTTCCCCACAGCTAGCAACCGCTTCCAGACTTAGTTTTGTCCTGTTAGTAGCCATGCCACAACAAATAATATAATCAGGTTGCAGTTCAGATATTGTTTGAATTACCTGTAAACTAGCCAGATGGATATCCACAGGTAAACGCCGCAAAAATTTTAAATCATGAGGGAGCAAGTCATCTTTAATCACTTCCAGTAATAAATCATCAGAAGAATTTGAGAGTTGATCGCTCAACCAAACTTCAAAAGAAGTTAATAGTATTCTTTTCGCCATAGGAAATATTATTTAGAATAGAAACACCCTCCATAATAAACTTACAAGGAGCCGGTCAATGCCAATCATTGCAGTCGTAGATTACGATATGGGAAATTTGCACTCAGTCTGCAAAGGTTTAGAAAAAGCTGGAGCAACTCCTCAGATTACTCATTCTGCTAAGGATTTAGAGATGGCAGATGCCGTAGTCTTGCCAGGAGTGGGAGCATTTGATCCCGCAGTCCAACACCTGCGATCGCGTGGTTTAGAACAACCCATTAAAGATACAATCGCATCGGGTAAACCCTTCTTAGGCATCTGTTTGGGATTGCAAATTTTATTTGAATCCAGTGCCGAAGGAACTCAACCAGGACTGGGAATTGTCCCTGGAAAAGTACGCCGATTCCGACCAGAAGCAGGCATTACTATTCCTCACATGGGATGGAATCAACTAGAGTTCACACAACGAAAAAACATTTTATGGGAGCATTTGCCAGCCGATCCTTGGGTATATTTTGTGCATTCTTACTATGTTGACCCAACTGATCCCGAAGTTCGAGCCGCAACTGTTACCCACGGTTCTCAAACTATCACAGCTGCGATCGCGCGGGAAAACTTGACAGCCGTACAGTTTCACCCGGAAAAATCTTCTAACATCGGGTTGCAAATTCTCTCTAATTTTGTTGCACAAGTCCGTGAAAAAATTGCTGCATAATCCAACTTTTTATTTGAGATTTTGTCGTTTGTTGTTTGTCCTTTGTTGTGGTTTTTTCCCTGACTGTAGAGCAATGACTAATCACTAATGACAATAAGAATTTACGGGAATCGCCAAATTAAAACCTTACCAGGGCAAACTACCAGACCCACTAGTGCGCGGGTAAGAGAAGCCGTGTTTAATATTTGGCAGGGAACAATTGTGGATTGTCGTTGGCTAGATGTGTGTACTGGTACTGGTTCAATGGGTGCAGAGGCTTTGTGTAGAGGAGCCAGTTTAGTCGTAGGAATGGAAAAATCCAGCCGAGCTAGTGTCATTATTCAACAAAACTGGCAGCAGGTAGCAGATGGTGAGCAAAAATGGCAACTCTTGCGAGGTGATGTCATTCAGCAATTAAAAAACTTATCAGGAAAGCAGTTTGACAGAATTTATTTTGATCCACCTTATGCTAGTGGATTATATCAGCCAGTCTTAGAAGCGATCGCGCACTATAATTTATTAGCTCTTAATGGTGAAATAGCCGTAGAACACAATCCCCAAAATTGGAAACCGCCAATCATACCCACTTGGGAGATATGTCGCCAAAAGGTTTACGGTAACACTGCACTGACTTTCTACAGAATTATGGATGAAGAGAATGAAGCCAAGAGTTTACTGAAAAGTTAAGTAGGGTTTGCTGTGTTTACTTTTCGTAATATAGTTTGGTTTTTCCTACCTACTTATTTTTGATTGAGAGTGTTAAAAATAATTAATACTTTGCGGAAAATTAGAGTTTTTAAACGCAAAGTCGTGCAAAATTTGACCAAATATCACTAGTTAACCAATCGACAATACTAAACCTTCACAGGCTAGTAATGCTTTGGGAAATACAGACTGAATTTCTAGTTGCACTTTGTCAAGAAAATCATCATTGTCGTCTGGATGATGTTGAGAGATAACCAACTGTTTTACAGATGCGCTGGTTGCCAAGTCTACCGCAGTTTTCCAGTGTACGTCATTTACCTCATGTTTGTCAGATGTTGGCGGGTTATAAGTAGCGTTGGCAATGAGTAAATCAGCATTTTGAATAATCTGTAAAATGCGGTCACGTTCGGCTTGATCAAGATTTTTGTGTAAATCTGTGACGTAAGCAATGCTATATTCTTCATTAGTGATACGATAGCCCAGTGATTTCTGATTTTGATTGACTAATGCTGTATTAACTGTGGCATCACCGATCTTGATCTCTTGCCCTGGAATCAAATTATAGAATTGCAATTTAGATTGCATTGCCTGTATAGGATAAGGAAACAGAGGCTGGAGCATTTGGTCACACAAACATTGTTTAATAGAAGCTCCATTAGAGGCCGCTGTACCATAAATATGAAAGCTATTTTTTGTGACAAATGCCGGAGCAAAAAAGGGAAAGCCTTGAATATGATTTGATTGGGAGTTAGTAAAAAATAAATGAGCTTCTAGGGGTTCATGTAGTTTTTGCCAAGTTCGCCCAAGTATGCGTAAACCTGTACCACCATCAAAAATCAGGTGTTGGCCTCCTACATATATTTCTATACAAGCAGTGTTACCACCATAGCGGTGGGTGCGACTGCATGGAGTGGGAATTAAACCTCTGACACCCCAGAACTTTACCAAAATTTTCTCCGTAGGATTACATGGAGGCATAATTGGCTCTTCTGATACGTAGCTTTGAGAACCCGACAGTTCAAAATTTGACATTTTTCTTGAAAGTTAGACCTTACTGAGTAAATCATCATAGTGCCGTACTTCCAAAAGTCGGTTTTTTTCGTCCACAATGACTACAGTAGGCGAGTAATTTTTTAACTCTTCTGGCGTGAACTGCCCGTAAGCCATTATAATCAAGCGATCGCCTGTAATGCCTAAACGTGCTGCTGCCCCATTTAGTTCAATTATGCCAGAATTTTCTGGGGCTGGTATTGTATAAGTAATAAAACGCTGGCCATTAGCATTATTCACTACTTGAACTTGCTCATAGGGTAAAATTCCAGCCTTGTCTAATAAAACTTGATCAATGCTGATACTACCCACGTAGTTAATGTTTGCCCCGGTGAGGGTACAATTGTGAATTTTTGCTAAAAGAAGAGTACGCTGCATTTTTTTTTACATTTTGGATTTTGCAAATCGCAACCAGCAGCAGCCGTTTGTGTCTTTGCCAGGACAGTTAGAGTTAGAAGTTAGGAGTTCAAGATCAAAACTCATAACTCACAACTTATAACTCATAACTTTTCTATTATGCTTTAGCAGCCAAGATGAATTTATCTACTAAGGCTGAAACTTTGTCAACATCTTGCCAGCCAAGAATTTGAGTTACTTTTTTCTCCAAATTTTTATAGCTGCGGAAAAATTCGGCAATTTCCTCTAAACGGTGTGGTGCTACATCTTTGAGTGATTTGACGTGAGCATAGCGGGGATCTTTGTCAGGTACACAAAGAATTTTTTCATCGCGATCGCCACCGTCAATCATTTCTAGCATCCCAATGAATCGGGCTGGAATCACACAGCCAGGAAAGGTTGGTTCATCCATAATCACCATCCCATCCAGAGGATCGCCATCATCAGCTAAAGTATTAGGTACAAAGCCGTAATCATAAGGATATCGTACCGAAGAATAAAGCACTCTGTCCAGGGCGAAGGCTTCTAAGTCCTTGTCAAATTCGTATTTATTTTTACTCCCGCCGGGGATTTCAATTAAAACATTGAGTATACCGGGTTTTGGTTGGGCAGGAATACGGGATAAGTCCACAAAAAAATCCTCTGATAACAGTAAATTCGGGTAGCACTGAGTTATAGCTCCCTCTGTAAAATTTTAAAGCCAAGATGGACTTCTTCCCAAAATATTGGTATGAATAATTGTTCAGTAACGCAAGTATATGTGAAATGCTGAGTGCTGCAAACAATAAAAAGCGCTGTGAGAACTCCCCGCAACGCTTCCGACTATTCAGACATCTATGCCTGCTGAGGCACCAAAAAACTTAAACTACACATATCTGACATCAGTTAGAAGACAATACAGATTCAGATAATGCCGGGTTAACTACACATCCAAAATATCAAATCACAAGGTGTTTTCTCCTTCTGCGAGCGAACTTGCTGTGAAATGCTACTTGCAACTGTTGTTTAGTTTCCACTTCTTGGTAGTGTATAGGTTCGGGGTTGCGGGTTGTTTGAAACATCAGTCGAATAGTGGGCAATGACAAACACAGGTAGTATTAGAGTCACTAGAGCGATCGCCGTTCCCACAATGTCTGCCAAACGATGGGAATATGTATCGGGAGGTTTGGCAGACTGGCTATTTGCGTCCATACAAATTTGAAATTCGTCACTTTTTTTGGAGGTTTACTCTCTAAAAGAGAGTGTTGATGCTATTCTAACCATTTTTTCTCTGTCAACTATGTAGCAGCCAAAAAGTTCAACCAGCCTGGCAAGTGTCATAATAGCCAGTTTATAACTGCTATTTTTGATACAAAATCAGAGAAAAACATTGGTATCTGGAGTTGGTGGCTAATAAGTTACATTTTTAATCTGTAATTTGTGACTTACAGGTTAAAAACAGGTTAAGCATGAGCATGATAAATCACTTTTTCATCCGAGCATAGATTAATAATTAAAGTGTATTCAGAAACCATGATACTATTGTAACATCTTGAAATAGCCTTAACAGGCTAGTTGAGCGACAGTTATAATCACCGAAATTTTACATAAAATATAAATATTTTTTTTACAATATACCTTGAATGAAATTCTTGGTATTACAAAATCATGATCATTGTGTAAATCTGACTATAAGCAACATTAAGTAATCAGAAAAAGTCCAGTTATCACAGCTATGTGTAAGTAATTTACGTAGCGATCCCCATCAAAAAAATCTTTCCGCCTCATCAAAGCTCAACCTGAGTAATACTACTTCCTTTTTGTCAATCTATATAAAGGTAGATACCACATTGAGCCTGTCATCCCATTGCTTAGTGAGACTAAGCTGAATTCCTTTCTTCTGTTCTTTGCGTCTTTGCGCCTACCCTGCGGGTTCCGCTTGCGGTATGCGTGAGATGTTAAAGTGTGGTTCATTTACCTGAAAATCGCTGTAAATTACAATAAACTCTTGTGTGGAGGGCAAAGATGCCCGCCCATACCAGTAATTCCATTACCGCAACTTATAAATTTCTCCCCTATCAACCAATATTGGTCTAACATATTATTATGTTTATTTTTAAAACAAAAAGGGTTTAACAGATACAATCATTCGTTCTAACTCAGTTTTATTATGTATGAGAAGGGGATGTCCCCATAATTCATTCTTGTTTTCAGAGCAATCTTTAGCAAGTGCTTCTCCAATAGCCTCAAATTTTTTTTGAATGTCTTTCTTAAGACTCTCTGGATTAGATTTTACTCCCAAAATGAAAACTCTACTTTTTAGATGCTCCGGAATATGGCTTTCTACATAACTGAACCTATCTTCACGCTCATCAAAATCAACAAGTAAAAGCATCATGCTCTGTGGATATTTTTGCATTTCAGAGACATAAACATTTGTAAATTTGCTCACAACTTTTGGCCAACCGTCTGCAATTGGTAGGATTTGAATAGCAAGATAATTCACGTTTAAATCTTGAATAAATCCGTTAGCAATCTGGCGATTAGCATCATCTTCCGGGAAAACAATCAGGTGCGGTATATACCTATTTATACTCATAATTCTATATCGCCACAAATTAAGGCACTTATCAAATCCCCTGGAATAGATATATCACTAAGCGGTCTAATTAAAGTAGGCTCTAAGTGACTTTTTCGATCAAGCACAAAGGTATTCTCATTAGAAAACTTGCGGATAGCTTCAGGGTTATGAGAAGTTGCTAAAATTTGTCCACTGTTCTTAAATGAGCGTCGCAGTGATGTAATGAAATGTCCAACCTCTGAGATAGAAAGATAGTTATCCGGCTCATCCCAAAAGCAAAAAAGTGGTCCATAGAACTTATTAGCTGCTAACACCACCGCGCAGAGAAAAAAGCATTTCTCCCCATCAGATAAGTCTTCAAAGTTCACACTAAGATTTGCATTATTTTCTTCAAATCTAACAACCAAGCTTTTGAAGTCTTTACCAATAAGTTCATTGAGAAAATCTTGAAAGTCTGGCATAATTTCTCGCAGATATTTGTCAACCTCTCTGTAAGCAGCAGGATATCTACCAAGTAACCCAGAAAACCACTCGCCAATATTTGAACCATCCCACTTTGGTTCTAAAGTTTCGCCATAGGAATCTCCAGTCATTAAGCTGGGAATTGGTGCTAAAATAATGATATGAGCCAGCCAAGTCTTGAAAGTGTGAAGCGGATCAATTTCAGATTGCTCTTGAATCAGTGGAAGGGCTACCAAATGCCAATCGACTAAAAATTGAGCTTCCCGATTCTGGAAGGTAGAATAAAGATTAACCTGGGCTTCTTTTCGAGAGTAAAGTATATTGTTATCAACTAATAATTCCTCTTCAAAAACTCGCAGTTCTTTAAATTTTTCTGGTAGCTCTAAAGCTAGGATATATTTATATAATTTATCTGCTAATAATACTTCTATTTCCAACCGAATAGGAACATCAGACCGCCCACGAGCGAAATCTTTAGAATGCACAAGTTGTCCAACTCTATTAATACCTCTACCAATAGATTGAAGTACCTCTAACGCTGAGGAAATAGTTGATTTACCAGCACCATTTTTGCCAATTAAGAGAGCAGATGACATCTCTTTCATGGTAAGTTCAAAGTTTTCTAGACATCTATAGTTGTGTATATATAATCTTTGCAGCATATTAGAAATATTCCCTCAGTGGGAAGTGAAGAAATTTTTAGATACACCTATTATAAGTTCAGACAGGCGATTTCTTAGAGAGAACCCCGCCTGTGTTTTTGCTATTTTTCATCACCTTAGTCGTGTCAGTCCAGTAACCCACCACAAATATTGATGGTTGAAGGTGGGTAGGTTGCAAACAAGTTCTTACCCTATGCGCCTAACCCACCCTACGATTGCTGGAGTGATTCGGTAAAATTTACGACTCTAGCCTTTACCATAAACACTCATCGGTTCCTTGAGAAACTTAATATAAAGATGCTTAAACGTAGACTTAATCACACGAGGCATGGCAAAATCAATTGGCATTAACTTATCTGGTAATTGCCAATCTTCAATTTTGAGTAAATCAGGTTGTAAATGGGGAAATTCTATCTCAGCTAATTCAGGACAAACGCCCAACCTTTGAGACGCTGCAACTGTGGGAACTTGTTCGGGTGGGACATTGAGAATTTCTACTACTGCCCTATCTAAAGCAAATACATCGGCTGCGGCTGCTAAAATACCTAAATCACGAGGTTCGCCACCACTGGGTCCATTACCTTCATGACCAATAATGCCATCTAAAATAGTTAAATTGGGATTAATTGCTCTGGCAGTTTCTACTAACATTTCACCAAATCTGTTAGCATCTTTCCCCGCTTCCATGTGCCACCAAGCTTTCATTTTACCAGGAACGCAACCAAACAGATTTTTTACCCCCATTGTTAATGTCAACTGCATATGTGATTTGACTTTGGGTAAATTAATCACTACATCTGCTTCCATTGCTTCTTTGCATAGTCGCAGGTGATTAAAGTCTTCGTTGACGGTTTGGTAACGCTTACCGTGAAACTCAATGATAGGTATATGCAATTCTTCTAAAAGCGGGAGATAGCCGTTGGCTTCTGCGACTCCTTTAGCACTACCAAAGGCGGGACTGTCGCCTAAAAATGGCTTACCACCAGCTGCTATGACCATCTGGGCGACTTCATAAACCAGTTCTCGCCGGGTTGTACACTCTTTAGTCGGGCGGGAACCTGTGAGGAGATTGGGTTTGAGTAATACTCTATTTCCTGGTTTGACAAAGGCAGACATCCCCCCCAAAGGTTCCAGCAAGGTGACTAATGATGCTCGTAAAGCCTCGCTTTCGTAGGAGGTAGCCCGAATCAGACTGACTGATGGTTTTTGTGTCTGCATGGATAATATATTGGATTAATAAATATAATATGTTTAATTATATGAAGAAATTGGCTTTTGTGTGTGGAAGTATGGATTAGTTTAGCGCAAAGGCGCAGAGACGCAAAGAATAAGAGTTTGGGAGAGGGGAAATTTTTATACTTCCTGCCATTCTTTAGTCGTGGGGGTAGTTAAATCTTCAAAATACTTGACTTTACCACGCATATTTTTAAACAATTCTTCAGTTGTAGGAGTTTTTTGATATTGAGAAATCCTCACTACTGGGTTAGTTCCATCAGTAACTAAAATTTCTTCACCTTCTAATTGTACAAGTTGCAAAAATTCTAGTAAGTTAGCTTTTAATTGACTCTTATCAATTTTTTTCATCCTGGCATAATTAGCTATGTCAACTACTATATAGTAGCAAATCTGAAGAGCATACCCCAAACCAATATTACTGGGTTGGTAAAGTTTTGGCTGGGGTTTACCTGTCTAACTTTCGTAATTGGTATTTAATGATGAATTACGAATTATGCAAGAGGAACAATTACACTCATTTGTTCTAAGTTGAGGACGGTTGCTAATTCCGCTTCACTCATTAATCCTCGTTCTAATACTATTTGTCTGAGAGATTTACCTGTTTCTAAAGATTCTTTAGCTACAGCAGCAGCGTTTAAATATCCGATGTGGGTGTTCAGTGCGGTGACTAATGCTAAACTACCTTCGGCGTAAGCTAAACAGCGTTCTTTATCGGCGGTAATTCCTGCAATACAGCGTTCGGTGAGGGTGTCGATGGTGTTACCGAGTATTTCAATGCTGTGAATCAAATTATAGCCAATTAGCGGCATCATCACGTTCAATTCTAATTGTCCGGCTTGGGCTGCTAAGGCGATCGCACTATCATATCCCATTACCTGAAAGCATACCATTGATGTCATCTCTGCCATGACTGGGTTATATTTACCCGGCATAATTGAGGAACCTGGTTGGACTGGGGGTAGTTGAATTTCTTTAAAACCAGTTTTGGGGCCTGAGTCCATTAACCGCAAATCATGGGAAATTTTGACTAAATCCTGTGCTAAGTTGCGTAAAGCCCCGGAAACGTTGACAAAAGGAGCCATACTCTGCATTGCAGCCATTAAATGGGGTGCTGGTTCTAAGGGTGATTCTAGAAATTGGGCAATAACTTCCACCACACGGGCGCGATACTGGGGATGTGTATTCATTCCTGTACCAGCAGCACTACCACCTAAACCCAACACCATTAAATCCCCAGAGGCTGTATAGATGCGGTTTTGATGTTCTGATAATATCTGCGCCCAAGCCCGGAAGTTCTCCCCTAAACGCACAGGTACAGCATCTTGTAGGTGGGTTCTGCCAGATTTGACGATATGTTGAAATTCTACAGCTTTGTTTTCTAAAGATGCGATCGCCTTTTCTAAAGCTGGCTGTAATGTGTGGGTAAGTGCTAATAAGCCACCAACGCGGATAGCTGTGGGAATCACATCATTGGTAGACTGTCCGTAGTTTACATGGTCATTGGGGCTAACCCGTTTGTAATTACCCTTTTCATCGCCGAGAATTTCTAAGGCGCGATTTGCCAAAACCTCATTAACATTCATGTGGTGAGAAGTTCCCGCACCCGCTTGATAGACATCAACCACAAACTGATCTCGTAAATTTCCCGCCAGGATTTCATTAGCAGCTTGGATAATTGCTTCACTGATATCCTGGGGAATACAACCTAATTCGCCGTTGACTATGGCGGTAGCTTTTTTAATAATCAGACAAGCATCTACGTAAGTAGGTAAAGGCTTAATGCCGCTAATTTGGAAGTTTTCTACTGCCCGTAGTGTTTGAATGCCGTAATAAGCGCTACTGGGAATTTGGCGATCGCCCATCGAATCCCGTTCAATCCGAAAATCTGTATTTTCAGTCATAGTCTTGTTTTCATCATCTCAAAATACAGATCATGCCATGCAAGTACCCTAAAATCCTAATCTAAAAATTTTTATAACTGTATGCACTGGAATGAAGTACATCATAGCCCCATCCTCGCTTGCGGGGGTTGGGGGTGGGGTTCTTAGGTAATCAGCTAAAATATTAGACAGCATAGTTCAATCATTATTATGGGAATTGAAGAATTATTACTACCATTTGGGGAAGATATATTAAATATTGCAGCTAAATATGGTGCATATAATATGCGGGTTTTTGGTTCAGTTGCTAGAGGTGAAGCAACACCAGATAGTGATGTATATTTTTTAGTAGAACTTCAACCACAAAGTAGTTTATTTGATTACATTGCTTTAATGCAGGATTTAGCAACATTGCTAGGAAGAAAAGTGGATATTGCTGAACCTAATAATTTACATGAATTAATTAGAGATAAAATATTAAGTGAAGCCGTGCCATTATGAAAGATGAGCGGTTATATTTAAGCAGTAGCAAATTCTGTTAAACCTCGTTTACTAGGATGATGGAAACCCAAAACAATATCACTTTGAGGTATTCCGGCTGATAGTAAATCATCAACCACACATAAATTAGTTGCATCTTCTTCTACCCAAACCTTACCATTTTTAATGCAAATATAGATAATAATATGCTGTATCTGCTTCTTATCTTCCCAACCGAAACGAAACCAAATATATTGATCTCTGGCTTCATCAATAGCTAAACGGTCACTAACCTCAAATTCACTATTTTTTAAAACTTGAGTATTAGTCATTTCGTAATATTCAGTCAGGATATTTTTGATAATATTCCGGGTTTGTTGATGTTTATTTGTGCTTTATTTTCATCCCATTCAAATTCTACCCTCATATAAACCTATCATTCAAATTTGTATCATTAAAATTACACTTGATGTTGAACTGTTATCTGTTAACTGCTATAGAGATTTATACATCATTAGCAACTCTTGATACTCGGTTAGCAGAAGCAGCGACTCGTTGTGGTGTTAGTTTGCTTGTTTTTGATTAGTATTACTTAACCTATAGGTAGAGAATAGAAGGGAAAAGCACGAATAAAAATATAACTTACAATTAATTCAACTCCTTCAATAATTCCTGTACATTTTGATAACCTTGGGTATCGCCTTGCTGTTGATAGAGTTGTTTAGCAGTTTGTAAATCTTTAATGGCTTGTTGTTTCTTTCCTTGTAAGACATAAGCTACTCCTCGAAGACTATAAGGTGCAGCAACTTGAGGATTAATAGTAATTGCTCGATTAAAATTATGAATTGCTTCCGCTAATTTATTTTGCTGAAGATAATTACGTCCTCGATAAGTGTAAGTTAATGCAAAATTAGGATTGATAGTATCTGCAAGTAGAGGATTAATTTGCAAGGCTTGGGTAAAATCAGCAATAGCTAACTCAGTTTTTCCTTGCTTATGGTAAGCAAGCCCACGATTATTGTAAGCTTCTGTAAGTTGAGGATTAATGGTAATAGCTTGAGTATAATCAGCAATAGCTAACTCTATCTTTCCTTGCTCACTATAAGCATTTCCACGATTATTGTAAGCATTTGCATATTGAGGATTAACAGTAATAGCTTGGGTATAATCAGCAATAGCTAACTCAGTCTTTCCTTGATCATCATAAGCATTCCCACGATTATAGTAAGCATTTGCAAATTGAGGATTAACAGTAATAGCTTGGGTAAAATCAGCAATAGCTAACTCAGTCTTTCTTTGATCATCATAAGCGACCCCACGATTATAGTAAGGTTCTGCAAATTGAGGATTAATGGTAATAGCTTGGGTATAATCAGCAATAGCTAACTCAGTCTTTCCTTGATCATCATAAACAACCCCACGATTATAGTAAGGTTCTGCAAATTGAGGATTAATGGTAATAGCTTGGGTATAATCAGCAATAGCCTGGTCATGTTTTTTCAATTCACCAAATATTTCTCCCCGCACTTGATACAGTAAAAAATCATCTATATTGTCTTTTTTAGCTTCCGTAATCCCTTGATTCAGTGCCGACAAGGCATCTTCATATTGTTTTAATATTTGAAAAATCCAACCCTTTGATAAATAGGAACGATAAAAACTTGGTTGTTCTCTAATTGCTGCATTGATAGCAGCTAAAGCAAAATCATATTTTTCCTGTCCCAGCCAAATCCAAGCAACATTATAAAAAGCTTGCCAAGAATTTGGATCTTTGCCAATGGCATTTTCCATCGCTGTAATTGCATTATCCGTCTGATCAATGCGCCATAATTGAATCCCATAATTCAGCCAATCTTTACCACTACCATTCAAAGGGTCAGGTGCTGAAGAATTTGGTACTAATGCTAAAATAAAAGAGTTAATATCAAATGATTTTGGTTCATCTTTAGCAACAGTTAATTTAGCTTGGGGTAACTGCCATAATCCATCCTTTTGATAGAATAAAAAACTTTCAATAGACAAACCCAAACTATATCCTAAAACATCCGTTTCAGCAAAATTATGAATACCAACTAATCTCCCCTCTGTATCCCAAATCCCCCCGCCACTCATTCCTGAATGACCTTCATTTGTATATGCTAATTCATAACCTCTCGGTTTTGCCCAAAAATCTCTAACATCTGCATTTCCCATAAATCCCACACTAAACAAAGAAGGATGATTTTTTTCGTGATTTTTCCAACCATAGAGAAAAACCACTTCATCCTTTAACTCATAATCACCCAAAGTAGCAACTTGATATTTCTGAGAACTACGAAACTGTAAAACAGCCATATCAAGTCCCTGTCTGGTGCGAATAGTCTGATTATCCACCTCATATACTTGTTTATCAGGTGCAACAACTTGATACTTCTGTTTATCTTCCACCACATGAAAGGCAGTTAACACATAATAAACATCATTATCCTGAGCAATAATAACCCCGCTACCAATACCACCATCAGCCTTTTTAATCTGCACCGAAGACTGTTTAGCAATAGCTAAAACCTCAGCCGGAACACCACCATTTTTAACTATTACCCTCTCAGGAAACAAAGCTAAATCAGGTGCAGCTTCATCGACTAAATTAATCGCAATACCCCAACTATAATTATCCCATTCATTTAAAGTCTTCTCATCAGGTTGTTGATTATTTGCATAGCGAAAATCATTTTGTAAAACCGGACGAGCAATTTTACTATTAATTCCCACCAAATTACCCGCTTGATTAATTATCGCTCCGCCACTCATCCCCTGTTTAATATCATTGTCATAACCAATTTGATGACCTTTAATTAAAGCCTCATTCAAAAATAATTTAACTTCACCTTTTGTAGTTTTAAAATTCCCCTTAACATATCCTCCAGCCAACACCCTTTCCCCTGGTTTAATATCCTCTTCCGCCAGTCCCGCCACAAGATAAATATTTTTACTACTAAAACTCAACTTAGCTAAATCATATAAATCATCATCTTGATTATCTTGTCTATCTAACTTCACAGATTCAGCATCATAAACTTGATTATCTGGAGTCACAACTTGCACAGATTTAGCATTTTCCACCACATGATAATTAGTCAGAACCGTATAAAAGCCATTTTGGTTTTTAATAATAGTACCTGAACCAGCTTCACGGTCATCAACAATAACTTTAACCGTAATTTCCTTTAATATATTTTCTAATTCCTTATCTGATAGCACCCCTGATTTCTGCGCGAATAGGGAAGAACTGCAACCAGTGATAACAATAGGTGAAACAGGAAATAATAAAACAAAAAACAAGAATAAATGCGAAAAATTGCGTAAATTCATAGATAGTACACCTGATATAAATATCCTAAATAAACTGTCTTAACTTCTTCTCTTGGCGACCTTGGCGACTTGGCGGTTCGATAAATTCATATAAAAAATTAGGATGTAGGTTGGGTTAAGCAGCATAACCCAACCTACAATTGTTATTGATGAGATTGATTTTGTTGTAACCAATCCTCTAAATCTTTCAAAACAGCGAAGTCCAATAAATCCTCAGCTAAAGTTTCTACCTGTTCAATAGATAACTGCGGAATTTTTGCTAATGACACATCAGGAACCTCACCGAAGCGTCGCTTTAATTGTCGTATAACCAGGGAAACCGCTTCTTTTTTTGATGCTTCTTCCTTCCATTCTCTCACAGCCCTTGGTTCTTCTGTTATCGGTCCTAACATCATTTCTATTTCTTCTCTGCTTAATTTCATGATTTTGTAAACTTTATTTATTCTGATTAAACACCCGAAAAATATCAATAGGACAAGATAAACGATAATTGTTTACCGCACAAAAAGAATTTTGATATGCTAAAGAAGCATCACCATTTAGCACCGCAGAAAATTCCTTTAACTCTTTATCAGCATCATCTGCTTCTAACAATGTTAAAATCAGAGTATGACAATCTTTTCCAGTAGTCGTGCATAAAGATTTATATTGTTTGAGATTATCAGCTTCTGAATAACCCCAAGTTAAATTTTTCAAACTTCCATTATCATAAGCTTCTTGTAACCGGGGAGTTACTTCATTACATCTGCGTTGAGGAGGAAACCCAGCCTTCACAAAATCTGTCCGTCTCCACTGTATTAAGTCTTGAGTTCTCCCCCCATTTTTGACTCTGGTTACATACTCTCCATTACCGTCTCTTTCACAAGAGAAAATCACCTGTTCCGGTTTTTCACACCCTATCAATACAAGATTTAAGCTAAATAAACTAATAAGTAATACCAAAACCAGTATTACTAGATAAAATATCTGTAATTTTGTAACGTTCTCTGAGAATAGTCCCAATTTGTAAAATTTTATTCATAAAATGCCATGGTTTTACGAGACATCTACAATAAATTATACAATGCAATAAATAATTTGTCGTAAATAATTGCAGGTTTGTAGTCATGACTTTAATCCTGAATTAAGGGCTAAAGCCCTTACTACGAGCTAAATTACAATATTTTGATATTGCTGCACATATTTTACACTTGCGTTTTAAGTAAGCTGAGTTTAGGGTAAACTGGAAGTTAAATACTGGGAGGTAGAAAGATTATGGTAAAAACACCAATTCGTAATTTAACTTTAGCAGAATTTTTACAATTACCAGAAACCGAACCAGCCAGTGAATATATCAACGGCGAAATTATTCAAAAACCTATGCCCCAAGGTAAACATAGTAGATTACAGCTTCACTCAGCTAATGTAATTAATCATGTGGTAGAACCGCAAAAAATCGCTTTAGCTTTTCCAGAATTGCGCTGTACATTTGGCGATCGCTCTATTGTCCCAGATGTGGCAATATTTGCATGGGGAAGAATCCCGGTTGATGAAAAAGGCAATATTGCTAATGTGTTTAATACCTATCCAGATTGGACAATTGAAATTTTATCTCCGCAACAAAGTACAATAAAAGTTACTAGAAATATTTTACATTGTTTAAATCATGGTACTAGCTTGGGTTGGTTAATTGACCCAGAAGAATATAATGTTTTAGTTTATCCCCATAACCAGCAACCAATATTTTTAGAAAACGAACAAGATATATTACCTGTACCCGAATTAGTCGGTGATTTACAGTTGACATTAGGGCAATTATTTGATTGTTTGAAATTATGAATTTACCCAACACGATTACTTTTTCTCGACTTCTGGGAATACCGTTTTTACTTTATGGTTTATATAATCCCACACCCGCAGCCAGATGGATATGTTTAACAATATTTTTAGTCGCAGCTTTAACTGACTGGTTGGATGGTTATTTGGCGCGAAAACTTAACCAAATTACTGATTTGGGTAAATTTCTCGATCCTTTGGTGGATAAATTGCTGGTACTTGCGCCGTTATTGGTGTTAGTGGAATTAGGAAAAATTCCCGCTTGGGGCGTGTTTGTGATTTTAGCACGGGAATTGGCGATCGCAGGTTGGCGGGTAAATCAAACTACAATCACAGGGGCGAATATTTGGGGTAAACTCAAAACAGTGAGTCAGATCATAGCCATATCGCTGTTAATTGCACCTTTATCTCTAGCTTGGCAAACTCCCACCTTAACAGCCTTTTGGTTATCTGTGGCTTTTACGGTGATATCTGGAGTCATTTATCTCATACCACCAAAAAAGCAAGAAAGTGTGTAATCTGAAACAACCCATTACACAAACACTATACGCGCAAGATTTGTGCTTGTGGTGGTAAAATACTGCAAATTATTAAAAATGCTAAAAAAGGGGTAAACGTTGAGATACCACTAATGAGTAGCACCAAAATTCACTTAGTTGTTGGCATTCATAACGTTACCCTCACAGTGTTTTATACTGAAAAAGATGATTCCTGGCAGTTTCGGTTGCTGAGTCCAGGTGGTGCAGTGTTTGGTGAACGCAAGCTTTACTTTACGGCTGAAGCCGCCGAGAAAGCAGCACGAGAGTGGATGAAAGAAGGCAATTGAAAACGTAAAATCAATTTTTTGTCTCAGCCAGTCCTGCCAAATGAAAAGCCAGATTCTTCAGCGCCATGTCAATTTCAGAACTGTAAGGAATGCTGCGCCATCTGGGAGTAGTGGCATTGTCCATTGCAGTTGTTTCCAGGTATTCAGCAACAACCATCAGTTTTTCGGGATCTGTTGTGGCTGTGGCCAAACTTTCTAAAAATTCTTGAGATGTCATGGATTTTCCACAAATAGGTAACAGGATGAAAATTTCATTGCTGCTACGAGAATAACCATTGCACCATCATTAATCTGTTCATCATACTCATGTTTCCCAAGCCTCATGAACCACGATATCTCACAAAACTCCCAACCTTTTCCTCAAAATATTCAACCACTTGATTGTGATTGGGATAGTCATTAATACAGAAAATGTATTGTAATCATAGTTGGACTGCTGACTACAAAAGACTTCGCCTGTGTGCCAATCGAGTTTAGAAACATCAACGGCAATTATTTAGTCCTAAACCATGAGCGAGTTGAAGAATAATTCGCAAATAAAAAATGGTATACCTTTATGCTTATACACAAACTAAGTCGTCATCTACTACTAACAATTAACCTCAGTACGATTTTTTTGTTCCCAATCATACCCTCCCTAGCAGAAACATCCCCAGTCCCATCGCCTTCAGATGCACCTTTAGAACTTGCCTTATTAACCCAGCCGAATAGTACAGTAATCACAGCCAATACCATTAACCCAGAAGGACTAACTACACCTAGTTTATGGTGGGAAAAAGAAAATTCAGAAAACAAACTGTTAGATAATTGGATAGCATATCCAGCTAACGAAAAAGAACCAGGCAGGGTAGACCTAATAGTAAATCAGCAAATTTGGAACTTACTAGATTATCTAGAACGCTACGACTTTGTAAATCGCTTGGGTAGCAGTGCTAGAAAGGACGGTTATAATGTTAGAGTTTTCGATTATCAGCAAAACCTTTTGGCAACTTATACCTGTAATTTTGTCACAACTCCAACATCATGTCGGATTCAGATGAATAATCAAAATAGGTTAAGATTATTACGCTCTTTCTAGAAATCAGTCAAACTAATTCCTACTCTTGCTTAATTTTGGCAAACAAAGTCTCATACTGCTTCATTGCTGATGGAGGTAAAGCAAGCAGAAATTCACTTTTGTCAAAAACTGCATGATTACTCTGTAACAAGTTTCTCAGTGGTTCTTGCATATCTGATTGGGCAATATTAGAAATAATTGGTGAATTACTTCTAGTTAGTACAGAAATTTGTTTAGCAATGTCTGGTTGCCAACAAAAATCAATCCACTGTGATGCAAATGTATCTTTTTTTCGTCCTGTGGGGCGTACCCATAAATCTGCCCACATTGCTGTTCCTGATTTCGGAACCACTGCGGCTAGTTGGGGATAACGTGACAGAATGGGGATAATATCGCTTGACCAACCCACAGCTAACCAAGTATCTCCAATAATTAGCGGTTCTAAGTAATTATTGGAACTGTATAATTTTACCTGTTGGTTTAATGTCCGTAGTTCATTTTCTAAGTCTGCTATGGTATCAAGATTTTCTGTATTGTAGGATTTTCCCAACTTTTTCAAAACCAGACCAATGACTTCTCTAGATTGATCCAGTAAAGAAATGCGCTGTTGCAATCCATCTCGCCACAAATCACTCCAATCCTCCGGTGTCCAACCCAAACTCTGTAACTTTTGACGATGATAAACAATCATTGTACTACCCCAACGGTAAGGAGCAGCCCAAACATTGCCTTGAGTATCCAAATTACCTTGATTATCGCGTTTTACCAGTTGTTGCCACCTTTCATTTAAAGTAGACCATTGTTTTAATTGATTGACTTCTGTCTCTTCTAATGGTTGAATTAGTTTCTGTTCAATAGCTGCTTTGAGCCAGTAATCTCCTAATGTCACTAAATCAGATACAACTTTCGGCTGGGATTTTCTAAATGGTATAAAGCGATTCCAAAATGGTTCATCAGTGGTTGTTGATTTATTTTGCCAACCTTGCAATTGTTTAAACAAATCCGGTATTTGCTCAACTGGGGAAAAATTTAATTGTACCTGTTGCTGTAAACTTTGGCGAAATTTGCGAACTATCTGACTGGGGATAGAACCTCGTAATAACTGGATATTGAGTTGCGTCTGGTTGCTGTTGCCACAACCAACCAACATTTGCGAAAGTGCCAGCCCACCGGCACTCATTAAAAATGACCGTCGATTGAGAGATTTTGGATGTGAAATTGGAAATTTTTGGTTATGCATAAATTAAATAAATAGATCCAATTAGAGGCTAAGTGCTTATTTAATCCTATTATCGTCATAATACGGAAAAGCCTGAGCATTGGTTGACTGCGGAACATTATTTGGAAAATAACTGCTAATAATTTCAAGTTTATCAACAAGCATCATCGATAATACTGATAAAAATAATTAAGTAAGATTGTATACAAATAATATTTAATTGATTATATAGCGGTTTTCATAAAAGTGAGAACAGTATTCATAGCTTGGGGTTCTTGATTTAGTCGTGGGTTTACAGACACATATACTCAATTACCAATAAGAATTTTCATAAACCCGCCTCTCCTGGCTGTATAATCAGCAGGCTGCTTAATGCCCCGCTACCGCTATAAGCGCAGGGCTTTACACGACACAATTATTGAAAAATTAAATAATTCAGAAGTATAGCTAATATCACCTGTAAATTGAATAACATAAGGAAAATATACGGATAAGGGTATTAAATGGAGCCATTACAAACACAGATTCTGACTTTAAGTGATAAACTTGATGCCCTCTGCCAAGTAATTGAGCAACTTGATGATAAAGTCGCTCAAGCTTTCTCGGAATGTTCTTTAGCAAATACACAAGCAAAGAATAATGAAAAAAATAATGATGTCAACAGTTACCAGTTAAAAAAACATATTAATTTCAATCCAGAACTGGAACACAAGGATGTATTGACAGATGGTATGTCTCTAGACATAAATCGGCAAGGTAGCGAGCATAACTTAACCCCAGAAATTCAAATACAACGACTAACAGCACAATTAACGGCAGCATATAATCGCATTGCGGCTTTAGAAGAACAATTAATGAAAGTTAGAACACATTAAATTATTCATTGTCAATATCACCAAAACTCGGCGACAGTTTTTTGTTAATGGCAACTTTTGGGTTTTCATTGTCAATTAATCTGTCACGGTTTAATTCTTGCTTGACTTTATTTAGGGTTTGCTGTTCGCGTAGCGTACCGTTAGGCATAAAAGTTTTGTCGTGGAGGTAGGGAACGGGGAACAGCTATCTGTCATCCCCCAATTTTCTGATTTATTCAATCCAAAATTCACACTTTTGATGCTACATCCTTCAAAAACCTTGTACCTAGTTTTGGGTTTATCAGCCTCAAACCTTTGATTTATCTGGGTTTTACATTGATTCAGCCAGCCCTATTTAAAGATATTAATTTATGAACAACCTTTAAGTTGATCTAGTTGAGCTTCAATGGCTGTTAAAAGCTGATTTTGTTGCCAATTTTGACTGAGATAAGCAGCTATGCAAGCGGCTCCAGCCCCTACACCTTCTTTGACAAAGCCTTGCTCATAAGCTTGGAGTTGGGAATAACGAGAGTTAGCAAAACTTAACTGAGTCGCAATTAGGGGAGGGATTGTTTTACCTAAGCTCAAAGCTAAGTCAACGGTATTACCAGTGGGATCTTCTGCTACCCATCGGGTAGTACCTACGACGACTGCGCCTGGTTGCCAAGATAAGCTATAAGCATCAGCGATCGCACCCATTAAAGCATAAACGGCCAGCATTTGTGTACCACCCGCCAGCATAACACCACAACTGCGGCTAGCTGCGATCGCCATTCCTGCCACCACCACCTGCATCGGATCACCTACCGCAGCCACAACTGCCAAGGGGTCTAATAATTTACCCCCTCCAGATACCCTCATCCTCTCCAGTCCACCTTGTACCACTGCCCATTTTTGTGTATGATTACAAACAGGATGACTACTATTGACTTTTCCCGCAGCATCTATTCCTAAACCAGTTAAAATTGCCAGAGCGGTTGTAGTCCCTCCGACAACGCACTCACCTAAAATTACATATCCTGCTTGAATATTAGTAGCCAGGCGTTCTCCCCACAATAACCCTTGCTTCAGCAAATGGTGTACATTTGTGATTTCCATAGCATCACCTGTACTTAAACACTTAGCTGGAGAGCCACCCAAATCAATGACTGGCACAGCCGGAGGTTGAGGTAAGCCAGCATTAAACACATAAACTGGAATATTCAGCGCCTCAACTACAGCACGAGAAATTAGTACAGGTGAAGCCCCCGCAGTTAATGGTGGTAAGGGATAAAGGGGTTTTCGTCCTGCTCCATAATATAAAAACTCAGCATCAGCACAAGCTGTATACCTTCGAGCTGCTGGAGTACTACCAGCTGCTGAAATGCCAGGAATTAGACCAGTGTCAGTAAAACCTAAAACACAGGCAAACACAGAGACACAATCCCTATACTGAGCAATCCATTTTTCACCTTGTTCTATTTGCGTATAAATACGAATCAATTATTCAACCTTCATAATCCATAAGAACCTGTACCCATTGAGGCGGACGGGGAATAGGATTTCCCAAACGATCCAACAATAGCCATGCTGCCAGGTGTACCATAAACAGATAAATCAAGTTATTGAACACAATTAAGACTACTGCTCCTATTTGGACTAAAAATATACTAGGACTAGCTAATAATTGCAGCCTCAGAAATGCCCACTCTATCATTTCTGTTACTTGGTTAATCACATAAACCCATAAGTCTTCCCCTGACAACACAGACAGCAACCACAGCCGAAAAAACACTCCTAATGTACCCAAGAGTGTACCCAAGGTGATAGATACAATCCAGGGAACACGACGATGCCATGTCGCGCCTAAAAGCACACCCATAAAAGCAAAAGGCATAACAAATAATAGACTCCGAACTGGCCCCATCAGCACTGATAGCAGCAACCCCGAAGTCACAGCAGCCATCCAAGCTGCTCTTTTGCCCCAGCGCAGGTAAACTAAAGCGATTGGGACAGGAAAAAATATCCGTAATAGCGGCCCCAAAGGAAAATAAAAATTAATAAACCAAATCAAGCTAGCTGCACTGGCTAAAAATGCTGTTTCCACCATTCGTAAGGGCGCATCAACTTTTAGTCTAGGTTGCCGCAACTGCTCTGGCTCTAACTGTTGGTTGAGAAATTCAGGAGATGGATTTTCATCTGGTAGAGAATCTGAAATGTTCATTGTGAAAAAATTTTGAACGACTTTGCCCCCAGTCCTCCGCTAGAGTCAGTCATGGAAATCAATGACGTGTACTTTAGATAATCGTCTTTTCCAGGGCTGACAAATCAGGAATACAAATTGTGTCCGGGTATCTTGTAATCAACCCTTTTTTTTCTAGCCTTGTTAAGACTCTGGTCACTGTTTCCCTCGCCAGTCCACTCAAACTACTCAATTCCCGGTGAGGTAAATTGGGAATTTCTGTACCAGTTTGCCCTTTTTTTCCCTGTCCTTCTGCCAAGAATAACAAAGTGTCTGCGACTCGTGACTGACTATCAGATTCTCGCAATCGCAAGCGGCGGTTTACTTGTCGTAAGCGTCGAGCCATCAATTGTGACAATCTAAGTCCTGCCAAGGCTTCTGTCTTAAGTAATTTGACAAAATCCTGAGAGGGGAGACTGCCAATCATCGTCGGAGCCAAGGTAATCACATCAGTGGAGCGAGGGACTTCATCTAACGCCGCCATTTCACCAAACAATTCCCCTTTACCAATAATATTCAGTGTTACCTCTTTACCTTCCATGTTGTAAGTACGAATCTTTACCCAGCCATCTAATACAAAATATACAGAACCGCCCCAGTCGTTCTCTAGTAAAATCACTTGATTGGCTGGGTGTGTGCGAGTAACAAGATGGATAAGAGCTATTTCTATAGCAGCTTCTGGCAACCCTTCAAAAAAGGGAGCATTCATTATCCAGGGATTGCTGGTTGCTTGTAAGCTATATTGGTCTTCCATTACGGCATATTTATTGAAGCTGTTATATGTAAACAAACCAGATGCTATATTCAGCTTAAGCTATCAAACCACCATCCCTTTCACCAAAAAAAATAGGCTGTATTACACCAAAAATATCCAAGATTGTTGTTGATTTGCATGGGAGAAGGAAACAAAAAGGCAGTAATACAAATGTACTGAGTCAGATTAAAAGATCAAATAGGAACTTTATAGCCTATGGGTGAGAATTGCTTAAATCTTTTGCACGCAGTACGTTATGACTTCTGGGAGGACTTTTGGAGTCAACTGCATGGCAAATTTTCTGACCAGACAATTTAAATAACCAATATCAATGATACTCAAGATAGTTAATTTTTGCTAATGTAATGTTTCTATTTGTTTACCAAGAGCAGAAATTAAGTAAAAAATGCTCCCTTGCCATTTAGCCACTGGTTAGCTACATTAATTGCTCATGTAGGCGAAAAACTTTGGCATTTTTGGATGTTTTTATCACTAGACACGTCCGAGAAGCTGTAACATCACGTGTATGCTGAGAGGGTAAAGCACCTTGTATGAAAAGTGCTGGGTGCTATAAAGCCCTATGGGTAAAGCCATGCTGAGAGCAAAGCAGAGCATTAACCCATTGTCCAGTAATTCTCATACAAGCTCAAATCCAGTTCTAGCTAAGGTAATTTAAAGTGACTTCCCATGCAGATGAAATCCAAAAACTGATTGCAGACATTGACAACTTACTCAACAGCAGTGGTAAACGCCTATCTAGACTTTTATCTAGTCAAGCACCGGAAACCAGAGAGGTTTTAGAAAAAATTCGTACTTTCCTTGTCCAGCAAAAAGAAAACGAAATTTTAAATAGCAATCAGCAAAACCGACCGACTGGAGAGGTGCAAAGGTCGCCTTTGTTGGAGAAATTTGTCAATCAAGCTGGTAGCCAATCTCTGGCTACTCCCCAAAAATTATCAACACCACAAAATCAACCGACTACAGAACAAAGTAATTTACTATCTCAGCAATTAAACAGCGAATTATCGGCATTAATACAGCCGTTACAAGCAGAATTAACGGCAATGCTCCAAGATAGGGCTGCTCTTATACAGGAAATTAGGCAGTTAGAACAAAGGAAACTGCATAACTACTCTTTAAGTCAGCAGTGGGCTAACCAGGAGCAAATAATTTCCGAATTTTTGCAGTTACTGATGAGCCGTGTTGGAGCGAATTTAATGCCACAAATAGCGGATAATGTCGCCCATGATTCCAGTTCTGCTAATACGAACAATCAAAGCAATACAAAAGCAACGCCTTCGGTCACTCAACCTTTTTTAGAATCATCAGAACAGACGGAACGGTTAACACATTTAACGAGGGAATTAGATCAACGTCTATTATCTCTAGATGGGACTGTAAATTTTGTCTTTGAGGCCCTACAGCGTAATATTAATACTTATCATGAGTCATTATGCCAAGGATTGGCGAGAATGCACAGTACGGGTGTGCAGGGCGAGCAGTTAATGGCGAATTTTCTGAATAATTTAACGCAGAACTTGCCGCAACAAGCCCCAGTTACTATGTTATCTTTTCCAGAATTAGGCCAAAATCAACCCCTATCTCCACTACCATCATTATCAAACCAGACAAATCCTGTTACACCAGAAGCAATACCAGCAGAGAATTTAAATGATCAAACAAGTCGGTCGTGGGAATTTTTAGCGCCTGAAGTTTCGTCTGCACTTACATTTGACGATGAAGAAGATGTGATTGCTACAGATGATCTGGATGCCATGCTTTTAGAGTTGGGTGTAGATGATTCTTTATCATCTAGTAATACTGTCAGTGAAGTACAGCAAGATAGTTTGGAATTACTGAATGATGAAGTAGATCAACTTTATGCCAGTTTATTGGGTACGGCTAATTTAACTTATCTCAGCCTGGATGTAGAAGATTTATCATCGTCAAAGATTGCCGAGACTATACCTACTTCTCTCACTCATCCAGTCGAACCAGAGATGATCCCAGAAGATAATATTGCAGAGACTACACCTGCATCTATAACTCAACCAATAGAACACCATTCAGATCCTTTGTTTGAGTCAGCCGATGCAGAACCAGAGTCATGGCAAGAATTGTTTTTTGAGGAAAATACCAATTCAGATCAACCGATTGTTACTTCTGCATTATCTAGCTCCCCCATAGAACCAAGCAGTGTTGATACGATTACAGCCTTGAGTGATTTATTTGCTGATTTAGAGAGTGAACAGCAGATAGAAATTGCTTCTGATTTGGAAACAGCAGCAGTAATAGCCGAAGAGACTAATGTTAGTTACCCATCGCCAGTAGTTGTTCATGAACAGGAGTTGGGTTATGTAGATAACTATATTCCGGCTTCGCCACAGGAAAATTTGTTGTCACCAGAGGAGAATCAGTCTACCAATCTGCCGAATATTACTCTGGATGAAGAGCAAATACAACAATTGAATCAGGATTTGGCTAACTTTGATGAAATGCTTAAGGCTGATTTAAATTTGGATGTTGTTTTAGGTTCTGAAGATAGCATAGAGCCGGAAATTAGCACTGCATCTGATGTGGATACATTGGAGGTTCAACCCATATCTTGGGCGCAAACAGAAGCTGATTTAGATTTTAGTCCCCTCACTGAAAAAACTGAGACAGTTGCAACTGCTGGAGAAGAAGGTGCTGTAATTTCACAATTTGTAGATCATACAGATGTTGCCCCCAATACCCACGAATCCCTGTGGTATCTAGGTCTTGATGTGGGTACAACTGGAATTTCTGCGGCTTTGTTGAATCGTTCTACGGCTGTTGTTTATCCTATCTGCTGGTCAGCAGAAAACCCACAGGAGGTTACTTCCTTTCAACAGTCGTTTCGTTTACCAGCAGAGGTTTATCTCCCGACGACTTCTGTACCTCCAGGAGATCCGGAAAACTCAGAAACACAAGCGGCTATAGAACATAATTCTTGCTCAGTGCAGTTGAAGCCTTATTTGCAGGTAGCTATCTCATATAAGAACGAAAAACAAAAATGGGAACCTGTCTTACAGTTCAATAAATTTTCGGCGGGACCTTTGATTTGGGTTGTGCGATCGCTCTCTAAGTTACTGTTAACGTTAAAATCGGATAGCCACAGTACAACTCAAGGTTTAATCGCTAGTGCGGTGGGTTTAGATGCAGAAAATTTTCATCACATTATTAATCAGATTGCTGGTGTCATCTGCACCTTTCCATCTAGCTGGTCAGAACAATATCGGTTTAATGTGCGTGAAGCTGTACTGACTAGCAAATTAGTCCAACATCCACAGCAAATATTTTTTGTAGAGGAAGCGATCGCTAGTGTCCTCAGCATACTTGATAGCGCTGATGGTGAAACAGTTCAAATCAGCAATTTCCAAGGTTTACAACTAGCAAAACCTAGTGAAGATGCTCTGGTTGGTAATACCTTTGTGATTAATATTGGGGCAACTACTACAGAAATGACACTAGTTGATTTGCCAAATAACCTACAGCAATTGCAGCACAATGATTTCATGCTTCATAGTTTTGCTTACGCTAGTAATGGCATTGAGCAAGATATTATCTGCCAGTTACTGTTGCCGCCAAAATATCGGCAAATACGCGATATCAACTCAAAAGAAAGTACAACAGTCACTCATAATTATGGACAATGGCAACCAACTTTGCCGGGTTTAGATCAAATGCGTTGGGATAGTCTAGAATTGACAGAATTAGATTTACCCCAAGTAGGTGAACCAGATATCATTGCTCGGATTCGTCTTCAGCAGAAGTTAGAAAGTTCAGTGTTAGGACAAGCTGTATTAGATGCAGCAATGGCTTTAAAGCTAATTTTGCAACAGCAAGATTCCTTTACTCTAGAATTAGCGGATCAGCAGTGGATATTGAAGCGACGGGATTTAGAAAACCATGTATTTATCCCCTTTGTGCGCCGATTAAACCGAGAATTTAATAAGTTGTTAGTGGCTCGTGGTATACCTACAGAAGCAATTAATCAAGCTATTTTAACTGGCGGGGGAGCTGCTTTAGGAGTAGTGAATAATTGGCTCCGGCAAAAATTGCCTAACACCCAAATTATTCAGTATTTGTATCTGGGTGAAAACGGCGCTCCCAATTGTAGTCGGGTCGCATTAGGTTTGGCTATGTTACCTTTGCATCCCCAAGTTTTAGAAGAATCAAAGCAACAGTACACTGACTATTTCTTGTTTAGGGAAT
Source organism: Nodularia sp. UHCC 0506 (assembly GCF_034931045.1). Lineage (NCBI taxonomy): Bacteria > Bacillati > Cyanobacteriota > Cyanophyceae > Nostocales > Nodulariaceae > Nodularia > Nodularia sp. UHCC 0506. The sequence goes on along the minus strand of NZ_JAYGHH010000003.1, from coordinate 214,525 downwards.
TACTGCGACTTTTGCCAGATAGAACTTTATCTTTTGGCGAAATTCTCCAACTATTTGAGGGTTGTGGGATTAATACGAGTATTTGTCAGCAACGCTTATTGGCTTTCTTAGAAGGTGAGTTACCGCCGGGTTTAATACCTGCAACTCCTGATTCTACTTGGCTTTGCAGCCATTCTGAAAATAACTCTGACTATCAAGCGATCGCAGCTACACCACTGTTTGAAAAGCGGGGAAATTTGACTTATCGTCCCAATTTTTCACAAGTGCAGGTTTTGCGCCGCTATTTGGATGCAATCAAAGCTAGTAATCAGCAATCCATTGAGGAACCTTACACGGCTAATTTCGCTGTAGAAGTGAATTCTTAAAAAGGTGGGCGGGCCAGATGCCCACCCCACAAAGGTTCCATTTATCCCTTGACACCACTACCTGTTTCTGTGGGGACAATGTAGCGCTGTAAAAATAAAAATAATAGCAGCACTGGAGCAATAGAAATTATTGAGCCAGCAGCGACTAATCGCCAGTCTAAAGAAAATGTCCCCGCTAATTTTGCTACTCCCAAAGGTAGGGTATATAAGCTTTCATCTTGAATGACAATTAATGGCCAAAGAAAGTCACTCCAAGAACCAATAAATACGAAAATAGATAAAGTAACTAATGCTGGGCGAATTGCTGGCAACATAATATGCCACCATAAGCCTAGCTCTGAACTACCATCCATGCGGGCAGCTTCTTCTAGTTCTTTAGGGACACCCATAAAAGCTTGTCGCAGTAAAAAAATCCCAAAAGCTGAAGCTAAACTCGGAAAAATTATGCCTAAATAAGTATTTCGTATACCTAATTGGACTGTCAAAATATACAGGGGAATCATCACAATTTGAAAGGGAATCATGATGGTAGAGACGATGGCAATAAAAATCGAATTTCGCCCCACAAATGAAAGTCTAGCTAAAGGATAAGCAGCTAAAGAACAAAATAGTAAGTTTAAACCGACAGTCAGCACGGCAACCAATGTACTGTTATAGAGGTATTTTGTAAAAGGTAGCGATCGCCATACACTAACGAAGTTATTTAATGTTGGTTGACTGGGTAATAACTGCGGCGGCGATTGTAAAATATTCTCTGTGGGAGACTTCAAAGCTGTACTAATGAGCCACAATAAAGGAAACAGCATGAACAGTGCGATCGCGCCTAATAACCCGTAGATTAAAATAATTTTTAGTCGTGAATTAGAGATTTTCACAATCACAATTGGTTTAAATTCAAGAGTTTTCAGTGACCACCATTTGTAATGGTTTATCCCAAGATTCCAGAGGTATTTGGGGTAAATACGCAAAATCAAAAACAATACCTATAGTTGGCTTATTTGCCCAATTTGGTGAACTGAGTAAACGGTCATAATATCCACCGCCATAGCCTAGACGATATCCCTGATAATCGCAAGCCACACAGGGAACGAGAATCAAATCAACATCAGCAGGTTCTATACTTGGGGTATCAGGAACAGGTTCAGTAATACCATAAGCACCAACTTGAACAGAATCTTCAGGTTTCCAGAAATGCCAATGCAGAGACTGACCAACACAGCGTGGAAAACCCCAATTATATTTAGTATTTGTAAACAATGGACTCAAATCAGGTTCTTGACGAAAGCTGAAATAAGCAAGTATTGTTTTAGCTTGGGTAAATAGAGTATACCCTTGCAACTGCTCACAGATGCGATCGCTCCTTTCCCTCCATTCACCCCCAGACATTAATTGCCGTTTGTGTAGTAAAGTTCGACGTAAATCAACCTTCCCCATTTTCCAAACCTCCGCGCACCTTTGCGCTTTCCTTTGCGAGCCTCTGCGTTAAAAAAAAGGTGGGCATCGCCCACCCCACATCAGCTATGCAGCGTTTTGCCGATACCACTCAATCGTATTCTTTAGCCCTTGTCTAAAACTTACCTGAGCCGTAAAATCAAAAGCTTCCTTAGCCCGTTCAGTATCCAAACAGCGCCGGGGTTGACCATTAGGCTGATTTGTTTGCCAAACAATTTCACCATCAAACGCCATCAATTCGCAGATCAGAGTAATTAAATTGCGGATAGAAATTTCCTCGCCTGTTCCCAAATTCACTGGTTCAGCGCCATTGTAGGAAGTTGTACCCATAACAATTCCCCGTGCTGCATCCTCCGAATAGAGAAACTCACGGGTAGGACTACCATCACCCCAAACCGGAAGTTGTTTTTCTCCCTTGATTTGGGCTTCATGAACTTTGCGAATTAAAGCCGGAATCACGTGGGAACTAGTGGGGTCAAAATTATCTTCAGGGCCGTATAAATTTACTGGTAACAAGTAAATACCATTAAAGCCATACTGCTGGCGGTAAGATTGCAATTGCACTAAAAGCGCTTTTTTAGCAATTCCGTAGGGAGCATTTGTTTCTTCTGGGTAGCCATTCCAAAGGTCATCTTCTTTGAATGGCACTGGTGTAAATTTGGGATAAGCGCAAATTGTACCCACGCAAACAAATTTTGCGACTCCAGCTGCATGGGCAGCGTGAATTAGCTGAGTACCCATGATCAAGTTATCGTAGAATAACTCGGCGGGTTTTTCGCGGTTCAAACCAATACCACCAACGTGAGCTGCTAAGTGGATAATAATGTCTTGTTGGTCAACTGCGCGTTGGCAATTTTCCATCACACGTAAATCATGCTCACGCGATCGCGTAACTGTAATTTTGGCACTATCAGCCCCAGCCTGACACAGCTGCGAAATCACCTGACGACCCAGGAAACCCGCGCCACCAGTCACGAGAATCCTTTGATTTGTTAGTTCTAAGGCGGTCATAATTTTATTCTTTGCAGTATAAATTCAGAAGTGGAGAGCGCCCAGTTCTTGACGAGTAGTAGCAATATCATCAGAGGCTGTACCATTGCCATTGGGTGAAGTATGACCCAACGCCTGTAAATCTGCTTCTACCATTAGAGACACCAATTCATCAAAGGTTACTGATGGTTCCCAACCTAACTTTTGTTTAGCTTTAGTAGGATCACCAATTAACAAGTCTACTTCCGCCGGACGAATATAGCGATCGTCAAACTCGACATAATCTTCCCATTTCAGGTTCACATAACCAAACGCCTTTTCTAAAAATTGGCGTACAGAGTAAGTTTCACCAGTAGCAATTACGTAGTCTTCCGGTTTTTCTTGCTGCAACATTAGCCACATTGCCCGCACGTAATCTTTGGCATAGCCCCAATCTCGTTTGGAATCGAGATTACCCATATAAATTTTCTTCTGTTTACCAGCCACAATTTTAGCAACTGCTCTAGTAATTTTACGGGTGACAAAGGTTTCACCCCGCCGGGGTGATTCGTGGTTAAATAGTATGCCATTACAAGCAAACAAATTATAAGACTCACGATAATTCACAGTTTGCCAGTGGGCATAAACTTTTGCACAAGCATAGGGACTGCGGGGATAAAACGGAGTTGTTTCGCTTTGGGGGACTGCTTGTACTAAACCAAACATTTCTGAGGAACCTGCTTGGTAAAAACGCACCTGAATTCCTGTGCGTTGCTGATAGTCGCGGATGGCTTCTAGTAAACGCAGTGTTCCCATTCCTACCGCATCAACTGTATATTCCGGTGAATCAAAACTAACTCTCACATGAGATTGAGCGCCTAAGTTGTAAATTTCCGTGGGCTGGACTTCTTCTAAAATGCGGCGTAAGGTCGTACCATCAGTTAAATCGCCGTAGTGAAGAAATAACCGCACTCCTTGTTTGTGAGGATCTTCATACATATGATCAATGCGATCTGTGTTGAAGGTAGAAGTCCTGCGAATAATGCCATGTACTTCATAACCTTGTTCTAGTAAAAACTCACTCAGGTATGAACCATCTTGACCAGTAATACCAGTAATCAACGCACGCTTGTTTTGGGTCATACTTAATTCTTCCTTGTTACCTTTGAGAAAATCGTTACAGGCTAATTTATCCAAATTAGCAGCTAAAGACTAGATTGCCTGATGGAAAACCTCATATTTTCCAGAATCAACAGAGGTGAGTCGTAACTAAATATACTTATTAAAAAGTAATTTCACAAGTTTTTCCCCAGCATCTGATTGTAGATCAGCCCGAATATAGGATTTACGCATTGACAGATTATACAAAATCTGATGTGTGGGTTGCAGAAATTTTCAGCTGATTTTTCAGCGATAGCGAAGCGCTGCTGCAAGCAGTTCGCTATTTCTATTAATTTCAGCCTCAAAATCCGGCAGCGACGCAATTTATTTAATACACATAACCGTAATTCTGTAAAGTACATCAGCCCTAGTACCGCAGGATAAAAGACAGAAAGCTGATGCTGTAGGTCAAATTAGTGTCTTAAAAATTCAAGGTGCGTTAACCCCAGGCATAACGCACCCTAATAGCGTGAAAAGCTGAAAATGTTGCAATAGAAAATGTTCGTAGTTGCGCTTTAGCGCTATTTTACCTAGAAATCTAATGTACTACTTTAGCCTTGTCAGTCTACTAATGGCGTGAAAAGCTTAAAATGTTACATTAGGGAAATTCCCCAAAAATCTCTGGTAATATTTTCTTTTTTGAAAACAACAAAATAGCGCTAACTATTTTTCTAAATTCCCCGCGTGTAAACCGCACTCTTTCATTGTGGATTCTTCCCACCACCAACGGCCTTCGCGTTCATGCTGGCTGGGTAACACAGGTCTAGTACAAGGTTCACAACCAATGCTAACAAAACCCCGTTCGTGCAACTTATTATAAGGAACATCTAAGGCGCGGATGTATTCCCACACTTGTGCAGAAGTCCAGTTTGCTAAGGGGTTAAATTTAATTAACTGATGGTCTGGGCTAGAAAAAGCAGTATCAATTTCAATTACAGGGATATGGTTGCGAGTACTAGGACTTTGGTCTTTACGCTGTCCAGTAATCCAAGCATCAAGAGTATTGAGTTTGCGGCGTAATGGTCTAACTTTGCGAACTCCGCAACATTCTTTGTGACCATCTTTATAGAAACTAAACAAGCCCTTTTCTTCGACTAAAGCTTGTACTTCCGCCGCATCTGGGAATTGGACTTCTAATTTAATCCCATAATGTTCTCTGACTTGATCTAATAACTGATATGTTTCAGGGTGTAAGCGTCCGGTATCGAGGGTAAAAACGCGGAAGTCTTTGGTAATCTTTGAGGCGATATCAATTAGGACAACATCTTCAGCACCACTAAAAGAAATCGAGAGATTATTAAAATTTTCCAAGGCAAATGTGATAATTTCCCTTGGTGTTCTTTGGCTATATTCTGCTTCTAAGGCGGGAATATTTAAATTTGTTTGGGCAGCTACCATGTTTTTAGTGTTCTCCTCTGGCTCACCCTAGATTTTACCAAGTTGAGATGTTCCACCGATACATTTCTCCGAGAAATTTGCAATTCCTCACTAAATTATGCAGGATTTAGCGGATGTCAAATACCTGAAATATTTTCTGGTAGGCAGTTTTTGCGAGTTGTTCAGCTTCACTTCGTTCTTGATTACTGACAGTTTCGCGCATTTCTTCCCCATAATCTTCAAATTTGACTGTTAATTTCCCGTTCTCAAAAAAGAAGGTTTCCCCGTTATGAGTGCGCTGTACAGCTTTGACTTGGCCTTTCTCAAACCAGATATTTAGACCATCACCTAATTCAGTGAGGAATTCTGACGCTTTCACAGGCCGACCACTAATAGTACAGACTGAGTAAGTGAAATAACTATCAATTTTGGTTTTTTCTTCGCAACCTTGAGTTAGTTGTTCTAGGGATTTCATGCTTTGCTCATAGAAGCCCTGAGAATTGGTATTTTCAGTATTGGGCAAACTACCATCGCCGATAACACAATCATCGGGAATACCATCACAATCAATCGGCTGACCAACAACTGGTTGCGATTTTTGCAAAGGTTTCTGAATGTTGGTTTGTTGAAATTCCGGTGGTGCAGTTGTTGCAGAGGGTGGAACAGTGGGGAGTACAGTAGATACAGGTGTGATAGATGCCCCCGTAGGAGTTGATTGGGCTGAAATTTCAGATTTCTGACAAGCGCCTAACAGCATTCCCAGGGAAATTAAGGTTATTAATTGTATTCTTGACACGGTGATCATTTTTTGGTGACGAACCACTGTGCCTTATTATTCCCTATTCACAGCCAAATAATCACAAAAATATTCATACAAACCATTTTTTAGGGTTTATCGGTGGTTCATTACTTCTTCAACGAACGCATTAACTCTTTGATGCTCATAGTATTTATGTGCTGCCATAGCCATAGCTAAAAATCCCCAAAGAATCATCCCTGCCAGACTTACCATCGTACTATTACCAACTAATTGTACACAAGCAGTTAGACCAATAGCACGGGCGGCACTGACAAAACTATCAAACCTGGCTTCAGTATATTGGAGAACACTAGCAATTATCAAGATTAACCCACCAAGATAAGGAATTGCACCCAACCAACCCAGGGTAAAGAATATATCAAGAATGCCACTATCAAGCACAAAAACTTCTAAGTGACCAGTTTTTTCATCGACAGTCCAGATATTTCCTAACCCATTACCTAAAACATTAGAAAGAGCTAAAGTTAAATTTCTGTCATAGCTTCCTGACCTATCTTGAAAGCTAGTATCATTCTCCAAATTAGCAAAACTTTCAAAACGCTCTGTAACTACAGTAGAAATTGGCTCAATGTTTGTCAATGGAACAACGCACATCACCATGATTAAAATGATGGCAATTAAGCGCATTTGAATATGTGCTTTTACCGAGCCAAAAATCAACACTATTCCTAACAACCAACCTAACCAACTAGTACGTACTTGGGTTAGTAGAAACGATAAGTAGCCAACTGCTGATGCCGGAAAAATTAAGGTTCCCGAACTTGTAAATAATAACAGCAAGCCTGTTTGCATCACATAGGCAAAGGGTCCTGGTGAGTGTAGAGTACTCCAGACACGCATTCCAAAAGGTTCAGGATCTCCCGCACTCGTAAACATTTGGGATTCCATTAGCCAGTATCTATCCCATTCAGGTGCTACCACAAATTGATAAACACCATAAATGCCTAAAATCAATACACCCCAGAGGAATATACGTTGAAGATTCTGACGATAGCTGGGATAATTTCGCCAATTTATAAACAAGTGAAAAGCAAAAATAATTGGACTGAGCCAATCTAAAAAGCCCCGTGCAACAGGAAGTGGTGTATTATAAATCAGACCCACTAAAGAACCATAAAATACACCAATAAACGCCAAAATAAACGGCAATCCTCCCTGTTTTATAGCGCGGGGAGAGTGTTGTAAAAAAGTGGCTATGGTGACAAATACGACTAAATAAGGTGTTACAAGTATCTGACGGGTGGGGTCCCAGCCAATTCGATAATCAACGAGGCGAGTAGCTAAGGGTGTTAAGAACCATATCCACCAAGTAAAGCCGATATAGAGAATGGGATGCCGTAAGTATAAAAATACTGCTACCGCTAAAGCTGTCACCGGATAAATTAAGCGCAATAAAGCAGTTGCACCGGCAAAATAGCAAACTACATTCAGTAGTATAAAAGACAAAATAGCCAGCCAACCCTGTAGCGATCGCTCTTGAGGAAAAAAGTTGGATTCTAAAAAAGTATTGAAATGTATTTGTTTAGAAATCACGATGAATCTACCAATCCTATACTTTAAATCAGAGGTATAAAAACAAAACCTGCTTAATTACGAATTACGAATTACGAATTACGAATTACGAATTACGAATTACGAATTGTTTCCGTGCTTGCCAACGTCCACGCCAAGACCCTATTAATTTTCGTCCAGCAATTTGACCTTGACTCGGCAAAAGTCGTAGCCATTGTATTAAACCTAAACTTTCTCTTGTTCCCACTAAGACTGCCCAAAGCCAAAATACAACATGGCGCGATCGCGGCAAATGTTCTAATAAAACCAAAGTCTCATTATGGACTAAATTAATAAAAGCAACTTCATTAAAATTGTGGCGTTGATCTTCATCAAAACGTTGGGCGGGATAATGATCTACTGCCACACTTGGATCATAAATCATTTTCCAGCCAGCCCGTTTTAAAGTGAGAGTAAATGCCATTTCAAAATGAACTTGCGCTCCTGTTCCACGCATTCGGTGATCAAATTTTAATTGTCCGATTGCTTGAGTCCGAAAACTCATATTTACGCCTTTGAGAACATCAACTTCACGGGGTTCTCCTACTCCTAAATGATGATTTCCAATGACTCGCCCGCACCATTGCAGCTTACCAACTATCGGCTGTTCACCGTCTTCGATTTTGTCGCCGTAGTGTACCCAATCACGACCACCAACACCACCAATACTACTATCACTAAGAAAGTGAGCATTGATTTTTTCTAACCAATCAGGATGAGGTGCAGCATCATCATCAGTAATAGAAAAAATGTCTCCTACTACTGCGGCTAATCCGGCGTTAAGTGCCGCGACTACTCCCGATTGTGTCACCGTTACAGTTTGCAGTGGTAAATTTTGGGAATTAAATTCAGCGAGGAATTCCCAAGTTTCTGTATCCGTATCCCGAACCACTAATATTAATTGATCAACAGGTTTAGTTTGGGCTTGGAGTGCCAAAAGGCAACGTGATAGATCCAGAGGACGGCGATAAGTGGGGATGAGAACTGTATTTCTCATGATTAATTAACTCCTCAAATAGATCCAGATAAGTTTGTGCCATGTTCGTCCAACTATGTTGTTCTGCGACTAAACGCGCCGCTTTCCCCATCTGTTGGCGCAAGGTGCGATCGCTTGTTAGTAACTGCATTGCTTGTGTCAAAGCTTCCGGATCATCTGAGTCTGACAAAACTATCCCCGATTCTGGTGTTACCAAGTCTGCTGCACCGGTGGAAGTAGCTGTAATTACGGGTAAACCAGAAGCCATTGCTTCAATCACTACTAAGCCAAAGGGTTCATAACGTGAGGGAAAAACCAAGAAATCTACAGCTTTCATCAGTTCTGGCACATCAGACCTTTGTCCCAAAAAATGTACGCGCTGACTCAAACCCAGTGATTTTGTTAACTGAAGATAGGGACTTCCTTCAGTATTTCCCGCTACCGCTAAATGTAATTCAGGAACTTTGACTAAGGCTTGTAAGACTGTATCTAAGTTTTTACGAGAAAGTCTGATGTCACCTGCAAATAGTGCTAGGGGTACGCTTTCAGGTAGTTGCCATTTTTGGCGATCGCTAACTCCTGGGGAAAACTCTTGCAAATTAACGCCGTTTAAAATTACTTCGATTGATTCTGGCGGTACACCTATTTCTAATAAATCTTGGGCAACTTTATCAGAAACGGCCACTACTATTTGCGCTTTACGAAAAGCCTGTTTTTCCCAACGTGCATTTAAAGTTGTGTATAGCCACTGATACAAATTATATACAAAATTCTGTGACTTTGGTTGATTTTTACTAGAGGTAAATTTCATCCAAGAATTATGCACAAAATGTACTGCATTCACAGATCCAGGTGCATTAGTAATCGCCCCATTTACTTTTACTATGTCAATTTCTGAGCGATGTTTTTGCAACCATTTTGTGCTTTTGCTGGAAAATATCAAGTTGCGAATAAATTCGGTAGGCCATCCTTTAATAGATATAGGAATCCAGTTGACCTGGGGATTTTTTTGGAGTTCTAAAGCTACATGACTGGCTAATAATGTCAGGTGATAACCGCGACGAATTGCTTCTTGGGCAACTTCATAGTTAACTCTACCCTGACCATCGCCTTTTTGTACGGTATGGGTAACAATGCAAATTTTCATTTATTTAGCTTGAAAGTTGAAAAAATCAGAAAAAGCATTACCAAAAAGTGTTATAAGGACTAAAATTTTAATTGACTAATCTAGTTTTATTTTGATATTTCTGGATTAGCTAATATTTTCGGGATAAAGCTGAGAGTCAATGCTACTATGGTGCGGAAATTAAATTTTTGCTGTCTTAATGCTTGCCATAAGTAAGAACGTGCTAATTCTGTTTGTTGATTCCGCAGTAAGCCAATACCTAAAGTTGTATGAGATTCTAACCATTTTTTTTGAAAGTAGGTTTTGAATTCCTGTATACGATGGTCTTCTATAAATATTTTGTAGCAGAACAATTCACTTTTAGCTTTGCGGATTTTAGCCTGCACATTTTTACTACCACTCAGCTTAGTATCAGTTTGTTCGTGGTCTCGATATAATGTGAGTTTTTCTGGATGATAGTAAGCACCATAACCAGATATACAGCAGAGGTAGGTTAAATATAAATCCCACATACCGCCAACTTCTGCGGGAATACTATCCCAATCAATTAAATTATTCCGAATTAGACAAGCAGCAGCAGTGGCGATACTTTTATCTATTAACCCAATTTTAGAGAATGGTTGATGAACTCCTGGGGCAAGTTTATTTCGTTTGTAACTACGTGTATTTACCTCTGTTTTAGTATTGTTAATTTTACTCTCTGCATCAATAATATATTGATCACAAAAAGCCAGAATTAAATTAGAATTGGCTTCTAAATGTGGTACAAGTTTATCTAAAAAATCTTGATTCCACATATCATCATCATGGAGACTAGCAAGATATTTACCACGTGCCATTTTGAAGGCGTACATCTGGTTGGCAATCATGCCCAGATTTTGCGGTTGTCGCCAAAAGCGAATGCGTGGATCTGCAAAAGATTCTACAAGTTTTTGGGGACTTTCTGGACTACAGTTATCCGAAATAATAATTTCAATATTTTTATAAGTTTGGTTAACTGCACTCGCGATCGCCTGCTGGAGATACTCTGGTCGGTTATAAGTCGGAATCACTACACTAACCAAAGGTTGAGAATGTTGCATAGTTGGTGACACTAGTTTAATTTGTGAGATTTTGTAATTAAATATTCCGATGGAAATAGATTTTATCTATTATTTGTATGATTAAATACTTAGGTGTACTATAGGAATCCGGTTTGGTTTATGTTCGCGTAGCGTGGCGTAGCCATATTTACTCGTAGAGGTAGGGAACAGGGAACAGGGAACAGGGAACAGGGAAGAAGGAATCAAGGAATAGGTCGTTTTGTATGGCTTACGCCACGCAAGCTATCAAAATTCAAATAGGAGTCCTATATAAATTTTGGATTGAGGTATTCATATTTAAGAAAACCTCAATTTACAGCCAATTTTTCTCAGATTGGACAATAATTTAATATCTGATTTGTCTGAGTTCTAGTTTCAAATTCGGCGATGGTTTTAGCATAAATTTGTGCTAGTCGTTGGACGTGGATATCAATAGTAAATTCTTGCTGATACCAAGCCTGACCAGTTTCACCCATCAGTCGGCTTTTGGGATAATTTGCTGCGAGTTCGTTAATGGCAGCTGCTAACTGTTTGATGTTGTTAGGTGGAACTAAAATTCCTGTTTCACCATCTCGGACGTGTTCAGGAATACCACCGACTGCACTAGCAATAATTGGTCGATAGTGAGTGTAGGCTTCGAGAGTTACCAAACCAGCAGGTTCTGGCCACAGACTGGGAAACACTACAGCAATGCACTGTTGATAAAGTGATTCTAGTTTTTCACCATTACACCAACCATGCCAAGTAATGCGATCGCTTAACCCCATTTGACGTGCTAATTTTTCCATGCTGGGCTTACTCCAACCATCACCGGCGATGTCTAAATGAATGCGTTGGTTAGTTTGCGCTAAAGCTTTAATCAGCCATTCCACCCCTTTATCGGGAACTATCCGACCAACGAACAAAATGCGCTGACTTTGATGAGTTGCCCAATTTAGCGGTGCGGTGGGGTTTTTGGGTGCTTTAACACCGCAGCGCAGTGTTATTACTCGTTCAGATGCTAAACCACTATTAATAATTTCCTGACGCACATAATCACTATTAGCAATTACAGGAATTTGCAGTTTTTTCAGGGTTTCTAGAGGCTGATGAGCATTTTGCCAATTCTGAAAAATTCTTTGCGGCCGGCGACTACCACAGCCATCTACTAAATGTCCCCAAACACATCCCAGAGGACTCATCATGCGATCGCAAACTTTTCCCCGCTTGGCTAAATATTTTGTGCCACTAGGACAATAGCTACAGTGATTGTGTAGAGTAAATATTGCCGGGCATTCTTCCTGTAAATCCAGCAACATATCTGGGTCGTGAATGTGCAGCAATTGGGGCTGTTGCTGGTCTATACTTTTGAGACAAGATATAGTGCGATCGCTCACCCCAGTCATTTGAGAATTTACTAAAGATGCTAAATAAGTTTCAATACCACCACCCCCTTTGATATCAGCACGGGAGCAATGATAAATCATTTTTTTATCAACCAATGTATGAATCATATATAACTTGTTGATTTGTCGCTAAAGTTTGGATTTTCCTAGATAAAAATTGCTAAATAGCGCTTGATTTTGTAAGACTTGCAAAATTATTTACGCTTTCTGACCTCAGTATTTTCTACTCATCCAAAATTTATGTCTAATATCACTAACATAATGACGTACAGCAATTTTTTTACTAGCAAATTTATCTGGATAGATAAATTGATCATTCACATTCATGACATATTTTTGTGAGCATAATGGAACCCCACGATTATGATGAATTGTCAGATGCACAATTGTTTGTTCAGTAAAATAGCTTGGTGTTCCCACTAAATTAGCCAAGCGTTTAATTGCAAAACTCCAATCCAATTCATGCTTAAATAAAATAAATCCCGCATTTACAGGGTTTATTTTCTCCATATCTTCATAAAGGATTCTGCTATCCAGTGAATTTGAGCAATCTGGTAAATAATGACAGACTTGACTATCTAAATTAGCTAATTCAACTAAGTCAATTCCCCCTGGGAAGAATAAAATATCTGAGTCTGTATATATAGTTGCACCATCAATAAGAATTGACATCAATGCTGATAATTTTTTACCCATTGGATGCACTTGAGCATAATCAGATACACATTGGGGCAAATCTGTTTTGATAAATTTGTGGATAGGTATGACCTCAACACAGGGGTGAATGCTGCACAGTAACTGACAACTCAAATTAGTGTAGCTACCATCAGAAATAACAGTAAATGTTTTAGGGATACCGACATTACTAATAAATGAGCGAATACTTGCCACTTGTTCTGCTAAGTCGCGCTCACAAGACAAAGAATAGACGCTAAGAGGGACATTTTGAGTTGTTTTAATGCTACTTTTAACTGTTTGAGAAATTTTTGATTTATAGCGCTGTCGGTTAAATTTTCCTTGGATACGAGCAGCATGATAGCCAATATTTACCATTTACCTAACCTCATTAAAAAGCCCAATTATTGACTTCAATTAAGTTTGCAAACTAGAAGCATTAATTCCGGAAAATTACAGTAATTTTCCGGGAATGAATTATCAAGATTTATCCAGTTTGACCCATTTCATATTGAGTCTTATGATATTCCCATAGCTTGCCTTTAAGTCCTAGTAATTCTTGATAATTACCTTGTTCCACAATGCGTCCTTGTTCTAAAACCACGACTTTATCGGCTTGGGCGATAGTTGAAAGACGGTGAGCGATCGCAATCACTGTTCTACCTACAGATAGCTTTTCGATAGATTCCTGAATCAAGCGTTCAGTCATGGAATCTAGGGCGCTGGTGGCTTCGTCTAAAATCAGAATTTCTGGGTCACGCAACAAAGCCCGCGCGATCGCAATTCGCTGGCGTTGTCCCCCAGATAATCGCACACCCCGATCTCCTAATTGTGTATGCAACCCTTCAGGCATTTCATCAATAAATTCCAGTGCATTCGCTAGTCCAGCAACTCTGCGAATTTCAGCTTCCGTCGCCCCTTCTGTACCGTAGGAAATATTATTCCCCACAGAAGTATTGAAAATAAATGTATCCTGACTAACAACAGCGATTTTTTGGCGTAAAGAGTTAATGTCAAATTTGCGGATATTCATGCCATCAATCAGTACATCTCCTTCCGTGGGATCATAAAATCGAGGAATTAAATCAATTAATGTACTTTTACCAGCACCAGTTCCACCAACTAACGCTGTAGTTTTACCCTTTTCAATACTTAGGGTAATATTATTTAGCACTAAAGTATTAGCATCATAGCCAAAGTCAACAGAAACTATATCAATTGAATGCTGTAGCCCATTAAATTTGACATAGCCATTTTGTAAATAGGTTTTGTTGTCACTCCTGATCAGTTCTTTAATATTATCTGCTGCTCCTTGGAGGGTACTGAGATGCGCTCTAGTGCCATTAATATCTTGCACAATTGGCACAACTCTAAAGAGAACAAAGAAAAACGTCAATAAAGAAGCAACTTGTAAACTGCCATTAACAACAAAAACAGTAAATGCAAAAATAATCATGCCAATGAGAATCGTACTAGCTACAGCCTCAGCTAAGGGTCTAACCAGCGCCCAAGTTAATACAACTTTAGTGGAAGTGCTAACTAATTGATCACTAGCCTTATAGAAACGCTGACGCTCAAACTCTTGAGTAGAAAATGCCTGAACTGTCCGAATAGCATTAATCAATTCAATAGCGATTGAGGTAAAATTTCCATTAGCAATAGAAGTGCTAAAGCTGGTTTCTCTGGCACGGGCATTGAGGGTTGATAATCCTACTCCCACTAAAGCAAATAGTAAAAAAGAAATAATGGTAAGCTGCCATGATAATAAACACATCGACACAAAATAGACAAAAACAGTAATGCCTCTAGTCATTAAAAATGCTGCTCCACTAAACCACTGTCTCATTCTTTCAATTTCAGTGGTAATAGTGTTAATTAGTTCACCAGACCGAGTTTTAGCAAAGTAACTTAAAGGTAAACCTTGCAACTGCTCAAAAATCTTTTTCCGCAAGCGGTCAGCTAGAAATAATTGAGATATTTCTGTATATACCTGTGCCAAATAATTAAAACCAGCACGTATCCACGTACTTAATAAAATTAGTAAGGAAATCCGATATAGTCTATTAATTGCTGACGCATTAGTAGCTAAAATCCAGGTATCAAACCAGGAAATTCCAATTTGAATTGGTTCAGCATCAGGGGTAGTTAGATTTTGCAAAAATGATAATAAAAACCCAATGCTAAAACCTTCAAAAGTTGCAGCAAGAAAGGAAAAAACTAAAGCAAGAATAGCAACTTTGCGGAAATTTTTAAATTCTCGTAATATTAAATAATTGCTTTGCCAAAATTTCGTATTTTTGAAATGATTAGCTACTATTTGAAAAGCTGGGATATACATGGTATTTCTTAATAAAAATGTGAACACTTAGATAATTCATATAGATGCTCAATAACCCTGTGGTCTTAAGTAAGGTAAAAAGCACTAATCTTTTGTTAAGGTGCGCTATGGCACTTGTCCTCACGCACCTAAGCAATTGAATTTAGTTCAGGAATAAATCACAGTGTTTGGCTATCCAAATGCAACAGACTTGACTCTTCCCATGCATCCTTGATCTTTGATAGTTGATTCATTTGCTGTTGTCCCGCCAAGGTGATTCGCACAGCATTTTCTAAAGTGCAAGTACGAGATCCCATCAAAGTCATTTCACCCCGTAGCACGTTCCACAACTGTGGTAGATGGTCTAAATCGTATTTCCGCATCAAATGGACTAGAGGCGTAATATTGAGATTTGAGGTTGTACAAAACTTGATGGCCCGAAAGATTTTACCTCGTTCCCCAACCTGCCACTCACTGCTAAAGGCTGATCCTGGTGATTCAATCTGTAAAATGACAAATAATCCCAGCATAATTGGACTCATTATTACTAGCAAAAATAAAGCGGCAATCCAGTCAATTAGTTTTTGCCAACGGCTAACTTGTTTAAACTGTTTATTGCTAGAGGGTAGGCGGAGAAATATTGGTTTACCCGCTTGTTCACAGGCTTCAACCCAAAGTTTGAGATCATATTCACCAACATTTGGATCTATACTCACCACATTTACTAGAGTTTTTTCTAAGCATCTGACTAATAATTCTTCGTCATGTAAAGAAGGTAGATGAATTTTTTGAGTGTTACTAGCAGATTTAACTAATAATTGACCTCGCCGCCATTGGAGGGTACAGGATGAAAAGTGATTATTTTTGTGTGCTTGAGTCTCACTATAGGAATTCTGAAGTGCAGGAACTAATGAAGTTGTCATAATGTCTTTGGAACTATAAAAGTGAATTTTGAGTTAATAGCAAAGGTTATCAAAGCCAAATACTCCGAACATAATTTTGTTTTGCCCCCAAAAGATGTAGGTAATTATGGGTACAAATATGCTTTGCAAACTGGCACTGTAGACAAGTCCAAGTTTTGGTAAATTATGCTGATGTAAAGATGCACAAATAATCAAGATCCTCAGCAGATAAGTAACAGTAAACATATTAGGAAAGCTGATTTAAAAACGTGGCGTGGGTTTCTCTCTGATAGCTAGGACTGATGGGAAGTGCAGAGGAAAATTTACCCGTCCCTCATATGCACTATTACTTTATATCTACGTTTAGTTACAACCACCTATTTTTTTGGCTCAGTTGGACAAGTGGAGAAGGGGCTTTAATGTCTAGGATATAAGACTTTGAGGAAATAGCTATATGCTGGGATGGATTCTTTATTTACTCTTTAAACTCTCAGTGATTTTTCTACTTTATTATAAAGCTGCTATAAATATACTTAGGTTGAAGTAATAGTAATGCAATTAAAAATTGATATTTAAAATAGCAGCACTGCCAAAATAAAAAACAAAAAAAAGATATGTGCGATCCCATACCAAACGGTGCGATCGCACATAATAAAAAACCTTTCAATTGGTAAATTTGCACACAGATACAAGTAGAAGTTTCCTATGCCCATGAACGCGATAAATCGCGCCTCTCCCCCCTCCCCAAAATATGCACTATTTTTCTTCTATTGCTTGTTGGAGTGCAAATTGAGACGACTCAGACGGCTGGGGATACTGTACATAAGTACTACCAGCATTAGAAACTCCATTTGCCACCACCCCAATCAAGTTCAACTTGCTCAACATGGCGGTAGCTTGAGCTAATTGGCTGCGAGTCACTTTACTCATACTTGCTGCCAACACTACACTACGACAAGATGAAGCTGTGAGCATAGCATCCACTAAACCCAGAACCGGAGGAGCATCTATGAGTACCAAATCATAATTATCCTCAAATGCTGCCATTAACTGCATCATGCGTGGTGAACTCAAAAGATGTGCTGGGTCAGTAGGTATCGGCCCGGCTGTCAAAATATCGATGTAAGCTGAACCTAAACTTGGAACACCAATTTGGTCAGGGATAGTGACATCACTAGCCAAGAGAGTAGATAGCCCTTGCTCATTAGGAAGATTGAGCTGTTCGTGGAGACTAGGCTCTCGTAAGTTGGCATCAATCAGTAACACCCGTTTGTGTAAACGAGCCGCACTCATCGCTAAACCCAATGCCAAAGCTGACTTACTCTCATCGCGTAAAGCCGAGGTAATCATCAGGGACTTCAAGTTAGCAACAGAATTTAAAAGTTCAATATTTTTGAAGATTAAATCCAGTGATTCCCAGCGTGGTGAGGACTGTAACACCTGAATTGTCCAAGGGGCTAAAACTTCTGGCTTACCAAAAGGCAACTTGATAATTGATTCTTTGTTCTTGGTCTTTGGTAATTTGGGAGTAGTTCCCAACAACGGCAAAGAAACCTGCTTTTCCAATTCAGCAGTTGTATGCACAGCATCATCAGAAGCTTCCCGAATAAAGGTAGCAATACCTCCTAACATCAAGCCAACAACTCCACCCAACAAGAGATTCTGCCGGAGATTGGGGCCTAAGTGCATACCTAATCGTGGCTCTTCCACAACTTCCCAATTAAACCCACCCTTGGCAAGTTCTTGGCGCAACTTCTGTTCGGCTCGCAATAGCTCTTCTAACCTTTCACGGCTAAATTGTAACTGTGGCATAATGCGATTGTAATAAGCCAACAGAGGCGGAAAGCGTTTAATTTCCAACCGCAACTGATTTTCTTTCTCCGCCAAAGTTTGATCGCGGGCGCTTAAAGCAACTATAGTCGTTTGCGTCTCCACTAACTGACTAGCCAAACTCAGATCAATTTCGCCAAATTGTCCTTGTTCTAAAAGCGGCACTTGGGAAGAAAATACACCATTAGATTGCACGCCTAAAGTTCTGCCAACCTCTTGTTGCAATAACCTCTTCTGGCTTTCCAGTTGTTCTTGAAATTGCTGCACATTGGGAGTTTCATCCGTAAAGCGCAAACGTTCTTGAGCTAATGCCAGTTCGGTTTTTTGAATTTCGTTGAGTAAGCCTTGGTAGCGAGTAGACTGGCTCAGACGAGAAGCAACCAGAGCATTTTGCGGAGAACGTTTCAGTTGTTCTTGCAAAGATTTTTGGCGGGCTACAGCCTCTTGATACTCAGAACGGGTAGTACGACGCTCTTGTTCAATAGTGTTTAAAGAATCTTCTAGCGCTTTAGCTTGTGATTCCGGATCGATTAAATTTTGGTTTCTGCGAAATCTTTGTAGGTTAGTCTCCGAGGCATTCACTTCCTCGCTGGCTTTACTTAACTGTTCCCTAACAACTTGTAAGCCTTTTTGTAAACGCGAATCCTGCTGCTGTTTATTGTATTCTACGTAAACTTGCCGAATCGCCTCCAAAACATTTTGTGTCTTTTCTGGATCTTGGGCAGTATAGTCTACTTGGAAAATTTTTGTAGCTACATTGTCTTCTTGCGTCCTGAGTTGATTCAGGATTAAAGATTCTTTAATTTCGTTGACAGTAATATCAGGGTAAACAGGTTGAAGTTTATTAACTGCCTGTTGAATGAGTCCTGAACTTTGCATGAGATTCAGCTGGGTAGCTGTATCTATCTGAATATCAGGTTCGATGAATTGGCTGTCCGCCCCAGCACCTTCTCGCCTCCCTTGATAGTTAGGTTCTACAAGCAGTTGCATTGAGCTTCTGTAGGTGGGTTTTGTCCTAGAAGTTACTACAGCCGCCATTGTAATGGAAGTAATAAATACGGCTAAAAACCAAGGAAATCTGCGAATAAATATTTTAAACAGCTGTCCGTAACTTGGCTCTGTATTAGAATTATTAACCTGATTTATACCGGGACTAAGACTAGCTTGATTCATGTTTATTATCCTTGTCTGCGAGACGCTACGCATAGCTAATATCCCCGTAGGGATAGAGTTAAATACACCAATTCGTAATTGCCCTGTGGCTACGCTTTCAGCGCAGCTATACTCATAGATTACGAGCCATAGGCTTTAAGTAATTCTAATTCGTGGTTCCAAAAATCAGACTCCTATTTTAATTGCTTAGTTTATCAGGATCACCTTCTTTTTGATAATTTTTATAAAAAACCTCAAGAATGATTAATTCATACTACAAGTTTGTGCAATAAGTTGCTCGACTTTGCCGAAAAATACTGGTTCAGAAAAATTGTTCACTGCATGCTTACGAATACTTTCATAATTCCAAGTGATTTCTCCGGACTCTAATAATGCAGATTGGATTGATTCGGGTGTTTGTCTCTTAAAAAATACCCCTGTTTTCCCGTGGATCTGTGTATCTAATACTCCACCTGCTCCGTAAGCAATTACTGGCGTACCACTAGCATTAGCCTCAACCGGAACTAGTCCATAATCTTCTAAAGCGGCAACTATCACAGACTTGGCTTTAGAAAATAAGTCTTTGCGTTGAGCATCACTGACGTGTCCTAAAAATTTAATATTATCTAGAGCCTTGGCTTTGAGACGTGCTTCTTCTGGCCCATCACCTGAGATTAATAATTGCCAACCTAGCCAATTAAATGCTTCGATGATGATATCTAGCCGCTTATAGCTGATCATCCGTGCCGAGGCTAGATAGTATTCATCTTTTATATCTGAAAAGAGAAAATTATTTGTATCAATTGGATAGTTAATCACAATTGCTTGTTTGTTGTAAATTTTTTGAATACGACGGGCAACTACACTAGAGTTAGCAATGTATAAATCCGGTTCCTGAGCATATTTCAGGTCTACATTTCTCATCAATTGAAAAACTTGTTCAATTAACGGTGTAAAATATCGATAGTCTCCATATTCCCTTAAATAAGTTTCGGTATCCCACAAAAAACGGGTAACATTATGACAAAAACAAATATGCTTTGCACCTTGACGTTTGCGTACTGCTTTGGCAAAACTAGTACTACTACTAATAATCAAATCGTAATCTTGTAGATCCAATGCCCGAAAAGCAGGAAAATACAAAGGAGCCATCAATCTAAAATACTTGGCTGCACCAGGAATTTTTTGTAGAAAAGTAGTTTGGACAATACGCTCACCCATATCAATAGTTTTTTGCGGATTGTATAAAGAGGTAAAAACATCTGCTTGGGGATAACGCTTACACAGTAATTCAAATACACGCTCTGCTCCACCGCGTTGGGTTAAGTAATCATGAACTAGAGCAATTTTCATAGTTTTATCTAAATTTATTTCTCAGTTTGTTGGAAAAGTTTCCAGCAAGTTGTATTTAACAACTTTAGTTTTCAGAGTTATCAATGCCCATGCTCATATCTTTAATATCATGTCCGTCTAATGAGTTATCATGGCCGCATCTGTGCAAAAACTGGAAAATTCTTTTTTCCTCTACGGCTTTTATGATAAGTCTTTCACCGGACACGATATAACCCTGCGTTCAAGCCCAAACAATGTAAAAAGATGCACGAGTTTTACC